>JALHPN010000063.1 GCA_022842465.1 Polyangiaceae bacterium
GCATCGGCGGCGCGGGCGGGGCCGGCACCGGACCGGACGGCACGCCCTGCGGCGGTGCGGTGCCCAGGCTCGGCACGGCGGCCTGCACCGGCGCGTTCACGGCCTTGACGCCGTGCGGCGGCGTCTGCGGCGAGAAGGGCTTGGGCGCCGCGTCCCGCGGCAGCTCTGCACCGCAGCCGAGACAGAACTTGTAGTGATCCTGGTTGTCCTTGCTGCACTTCGGGCAGGTAATCAACGTGGCCTCCGGACCTTCGGGCCCGAGCAGAGAACGCGAACGGGGCGCGAGCGAGTATCGGTCGGGGGGGAGAGGTGGGTCAAGCGAACCGTCCGCCTCCCTCCGTCTCGGGCGCTATCCCCCGCGGAACAGCCACCTTTCCGGCTCGAGGTCGAAGGCGAGGGTCACCCGGTCCGGGGCTCGCCGCCCTCTTCGGGGGTCGGGGTCGGGGTCTTCGCCGAGCCGGGCTCGGGCGCCGGGAGAGCGGCCTCGCCGAGCGGATCGAGCTCGCGGAGGTACTTGCCGACCCGCTTCCGTCGCTTCTGGGTGAGCTCTTCGAGGGCGTGCGCGCGGGTCGCCTCGTCGAGCCCCTTCGCGGCCTTCACGACCTCGATCGCCACGTCGGCGTCGTGGATCTCGCCGAGCCGCTTCTGGAAGACGGTGGCGGGACCGAGCATCGCGCGGTCGTCGATCGGGAGCGCCTCGGCGAGGAGCTCGATCGAGTAGCGAAGCTCCTTGTACGCGATGCGCAAATCGTGGAGCCCGAGCACGTCGGAGGCGGGCACGTCGCGGCGCTCCTCGACGCCGTGACGCGCGCGCTCGACCGTGCGCCGCGCGAAGCGTGCGAGCTCGCGATCGTTCTCGGGATCGACGGGGAACACGAGGAGCGCCTTCAGGAGGAGCCTCGCGCGATCGAGCTCGCCGCGCTCGATGCGCGCGACCACGGCGCGCCGGAGGCGCCTCTCTCTCGCGCTCCGGCCCGCGAGCCACGTCGTGAACGTCTCGTCCGCGGAGGCGCCGTCGAGGGTCTCCTCGAGGACCTCCTCGTCGCGGAGCTCGCCCGTCGCCCGCATGACGTCGGCGTACGCGCGCCTCACGACGTCGGTGTGCCAGCGGCCGAAGAGCTTGCGCGACATCTTGAGGAGCGTGCGGAGCCTCCGGATCGCGACGCGGAGATCGTGGATCGCCTCGTCGTCCGCCTCCGCGACGACGCGCGGGAGCGCCGCGGAGATCGCGGCGTCCGCCTCGAGCAGCTTCTTCGACACGAAGCTCGCCGCCATCGGCGCGCCCGCTCCCGCCTTCGTCATCGTCCCCTCACCACGTGCACGAGCGTCAGCGGCTTCATCCCGATCGCCTTCTGGAAGGTACGCCGAACGGCGAGCCGCGCGCTCTCGGAGACGACCTCGTCCCTCGCGATCCCGGCGACGTCGAGCTCGCCGAGGGCGCGCCTCACGGCTTCCTTCGCGGCTCCGAGTATCGCGCTCGTCTCGTCGAGGACCCCGCGCGTCGTGAGGGCGACGTGCACGCTCGCGCCGTCGAGGGCGACGGTGCAGGCAGCGACACCCTCTTGCGCGAGGGCGGCGCGCTCCCGGATGACGACGGGCGGCACGGCGCGGCCGGCGAAGACGTGGACGCGGCCGGTGGGGAGCGTTCCCGCCGATGCGATCTCGCCGTCGGCGAGAGAGGCGATCTTCCCGTTCTCGAGCACCATCGTGCGCTCGATCCCCGTCTCCGCGGCGAGCGCGGCGTGCCGGCGAAGATGACCGAGCGTCCCGTGCACCGGCACGAAACAGCGCGGGCGGACGAGCTCGAGCATCCGCCGCTGCTCGGGGCGATGCGCGTGCCCGCTCACGTGGATCCCGCGATCGCTGAAGCGCGTCCGGACCTCGACGCCGCGGCGGAGGAGCTTGTCGGTGAGCAGAGAGACCTCGGGCTCGTTGCCCGGGATCGCGCGGGCAGAGAGGACGACGGTGTCGCCCTCGCCGAGGTCGAGCGCGGGATGCTCGCCCCGCGCGAGGCGCGCGAGGGCCGCGCGCTCCTCCCCTTGCGAGCCCGTCGCGATCCCGAGGATGCGCTCGCGCGGCAGCTCGCGGACGGCGCTCTCGGGCCACACGAGCTCTGCGGGCCAAGGGAGGTACCCCGTCGCGCGCGCCACCCTCGCGTGGGTGCCGACGCCGCGTCCGAGGAGCACGATCTTCCGGTTCGTGCGGCGAGCGATGTCGCCGAGCAGGCGGAGCCGGTGCACGTTGGACGCGAAGAGCGCGACGACCACCGCGCCCTTCGCACCCGCGACGACGCGCTCGAGCGCGGCGCCGACGTCGACCTCGTTCCCCGTGCGCCCTTCGGCGTCGATGTTGGTCGAGTCGGAGAAGAGGAGCGCGACGCCCTCCTCCGCGAGCTCTTCGAGGCGCTCCTCGTCGAACGCCTCGCCGTCGGGCGGCGCGTCGTCGAACTTGAAGTCGCCGCTGTGGACGACCGTGCCCGCGTCCGTCCGGATCGCGAGCGCGGTCGCGTCGGCGATCGAGTGCGTCACGCGGATGGGCTCGACCTCGAAGGAGCCGACGCGGAAGGGCGTCCGCACCGTCGTCTCGACGAGGCGCGCGTGGGCGAGGATCTCGTGCTCCGCGAGGCGCTCGCGGACGAGCCCGAGCGCATACTTCGGGCCGTAGACGGGCACGTCGTGGCGCGCGAGGAAGTAGGGCAGAGCGCCGATGTGATCCTCGTGCCCGTGGGTCAGGACGACCCCGGCGACGTGCACGCCGAACGCTTCGAGGGCGGTGAAGTCGGGGTGTACGACGTCGATCCCGAGGCCGCGCTCGTCGAAGGTGACGCCGCAGTCGACGATCAGGATCTCCCCGCGCTGCTCGAGCGCGAGGCAGTTCATCCCCACCTCTCCGAGGCCGCCCAGCGGCAGGATGCGAAGGGGGCCTGTGGGGCCGCGTTCCACGGCGTTCCGTCTAGCACGGGAGCGGACGAAGCGTGCTAAGAGCCACCCCACGGATGATGACGGACGGCCTCGCGGGCAAGCGATTCCTGGTCGTCACCGGAAAGGGCGGTGTCGGCAAGACGACCGTCTGCGCCGCCGAGGCCCTCGCCCTCGCGCACAAGGGCAAGCGCGTCCTCGTCGCGATGTGCAACGCGAAGGAGCGCCTCAGCACGTACCTCGGGTCTCAGCTCGTCGGGTCCGAGGTGGTCTCCGTCGCGCCCAACGTATGGGCCGTGAACATGGAGCCGGAGGCCGCGCTCGAGGAGTACGGCCTCATGACGCTCAAGTCGCGTGCGCTCTACAAGCTCCTCTTCGACAACAAGTACGTGCGCACGTTCTTCCGCGCCGTGCCGGGGATGCAAGAGTGGGCGATGCTCGGGAAGGCGTGGTGGCACACCACCGAGCTCCGCGAGGACGGCACGCCGAAATACGACGTCGTCATCCTCGACGCGCCGGCGACGGGGCACGGCCTCGACATGCTCCGCGTGCCGAAGGTGATCATCGACGTCGTGCCGACCGGCCTCCTCCGGCGCGATGCGGAGCGCGCGTGGCAGATGTTCCAGGATCCGGCGCTCTCCAGCGTCGTGCTCGTGACGCTCCCGGAGGAGATGCCGACGACGGAGACGATCGAGCTCGCCCGTGCGATTCGCGACGAGCTGAAGCTCCCGATCGGGAAGATCGTGGTGAACCAGGTGCTGCCGCCGCTCTTCTCGCGGGACGAGCGGAGCGCCCTCGAGGCGACGCCCGCGTCCCACGACGGCTCCGGCCCCGAGGTCGCCGTGGCCGTCGCGCGGAGCCGCGCGATCCGCGAGAGCGTGCAGGCTTCGAGCCTCCACCGGCTCGCCTCCGAGCTCCCCGTGTCGCCGTCGTTCCTCCCGCTCCTCTTCGACGACGCCGCGCGCCCCGAGGCGATCCAGGAGCTCGCGAAGCGCCTCGCGATCTGATCACGCGGCGTGCGGGAGGACCTCGGCGCGCTCGATGCGGTCCATCCGGAACTGACGCTTGTCCTGCTTGCCGAGGTCGAACGTGTTGAGGAGCGTCTGCGTGCGCTCCATGACGACGCTCTCGATCCGGACGTCTCGCGTCGTCGCCTCTCCGTTCGCGTTCCGGTAGACGATGCGGAGCGGCGCTTGCTCGAACCACGCGCGCTCGACCGCCTCGCGGACGCGCGGATCGATGCGGAGGGCCGGGATGCCGACGAGCTTCAGCTCGTCCAGACGTCCGAGGAGCTCGCGCTGCGCGGACGACGACAGCGCGGCGCGGACCTTGTCGAGGGCGAGCTTCAGCGTGTCCTCGAAGGGCAGGAGCCGCATCTCGACCGCGAAGCCGCCGAGGGCGACGAGGAGGGCTGCTTCGCGCGCCGTGAAGTTCACGGGCGGGAGCGCGTAGCTCTTGTCGAGCGCGTAGCCGCCGCCTCGCCCGCGATCGGCCGCGATCGGCATCGACGCATCGCGCAGGGCGTCGAGATCCCGGTAGATCGTCCGCATCGTCACGCCGAAGCGCTCGGCGAGCTCCTCGGCGGTGACGCCGGTGCGGCGGCCGCGGAGAACTTCGGCGAGGGCGAAGAGTCGTTCGGTGCGCTTCATGATCGGGCGGCGAGGAAACCTGACAAGAGGCTGACACATCGGTGCTGCAGACTGCAAGGCATGAAGACCCCCGATTCGATCGTCCTCTGGGAGCTCGGCGAGGCAGGCCTCGACGGGTTCGAGACCCATTCCCCGTTCTGCCTGAAGGTCCATCGCGCCCTCCGGCTGGCGGGCCTCCCGTACGCGCGGCGCCACGTCGCGAACCCGGCCTCGCTGGCGCGGCTCAGCGCCGCCCGGCAGGCGCCGATCCTCGCCGTCGACGGGCAGCCGATCGCAGACTCGACGTCCATCCTCCGCTGGATCGACGCCGTCGTGCCGGGCGCGCTCGTGCCGGCGAGCGCCGACGAACGCCTCCGCGCCGAGGCGTGGCTCTGGGAGGGCTACGCCGACGCGGCGCTCTACGGCTTCGTCTTGGCGGCGCGCTGGGCCGATCCGCGGAACTGGCCCGTCGTACGCGCGGCCTACTTCGAGCAGGCGCCCTGGCTCGTTCGCGCCCTCGTCGTGCCGCGCCTCCGCGCCGGCGTCGTGGCCGGGCTCGTCGCCCGCGACGTCACCCGCCGCGGCCTCGACGCGACCTGGACGGAGCTCGGCCGTACGCTCGACGACCTCGAAGCGCGCGCGCCGTGGAACGGCTTCTGGCTCGGCACGGACGAGCCGACCGTCGCGGATCTCTCGCTCTTCGCGCAGCTCCACGAGCTCCGGAGCCCGCTCACGCCCGTGCAGGCGCGGATGATCGCCGTCCGCCCGCGCCTCGACGACTGGCTCGATCGCGTCGACGCGCGGACACGCGCCACGCGATCGGACGCCGGCCGCGGAGCGCGTCTCCGCGCGGTCACGACCGCCCTCGCCGAGGCGAAGGTCGCGTAGCCGCTCGCGATTGACGACGGCGCGGGATCCCGGTCTCCTCCGCCCGTGCCCTTCACCTACCCCTATCCGCGCCCGGCCGTGACGTGCGACTCGGTCGTCTTCACGATGCGCGCGGACGGCCTCGCCGTGCTCCTCATCCGACGGCGAGAGGACCCCTTCAAGGGCGCCTGGGCGCTGCCTGGCGGCTTCGTGAACGAGAACGAAGCGCTCCACCGCGCCGCCGCGCGGGAGCTCCACGAGGAGACGGGCCTCTCGGGCGTGAAGCTCCGCCAGCTCGGCGCGTTCGGCGACCCGGGGCGCGATCCGCGCGGCCACACCGTCACCGTCGCGTGGGTCGGGTTCCTCGTCGCCGAGAAGAAGATCACCGCGAAGGACGACGCCGACGAGGCTGCGTGGGTCCCGATCCGCTCGCTCCTCCTCTCCGAGCGTGCGATCGCGAAGGACGACGAGGCGACCCGCGCGAAGAACGGCAAGGGGCGCTCGAAGCGCGCGAGCGCGCCTCCGCACCGCCGCGGCCCGCCCACCTCCGTCCGCCTCGCGTTCGACCACGCGAAGATCGTGAACGCCGCGTACGGCCGCCTCCTCCGGCACATGGACAACCCCGTCCGCGATCCGTCCTTCGAGCTCCTCCCGACGCGCTTCACGCTCGCGCAGCTCCAGCGCACCTACGAGGTCGTCCTCGGCCGCGAGCTCAGCGCGCAGGCCTTCAAGAAGCAGACGCTCGCGACCGGGCTCGTCGTTCCGGCGTCGCTCGAGCGCGCTCCGAAGCCCGCCGCGCAGCTCTATCGATGGAACCGAAGGTGACGACCCGCGCGAAATGACGACGCCCCGCCGCGCGAGGTGCGCAGCGGGGCGACGCGCGAGACGGAGAGGCTCAAGCCTTCTTGAGGTTCTCTGCCGCGAAGTCCCAGTTCACGAGGCTCGCGAAGAACGTCTCGATGAACTTGGGGCGCGCGTTGCGGTGGTCGATGTAATAGGCGTGCTCCCACACGTCGAGCGTGAGGAGCGCCTTCTTCCCGTGCTTCATCGGGAGATCGGCGTTCGCCGTCTTCATGACGGAGAGCTTCCCGCCGTCGACGACGAGCCAGGCCCAGCCGGAGCCGAACTGCGTCGCCGCCGCCGCCGTGAACTCTTCCTTCAGCTTGTCGAAGGAGCCGAAGTCACGGTTGATCGCCGCGAGGAGATCGCCCGTCGGCTGGCCGCCGCCGTTCGGCTTCAGGCAGCTCCAGAAGAAGGTGTGGTTCCACACCTGGGCCGCGTTGTTGAACACGCCCCCTTCGCTGCTCATGATGATCTCTTCGAGGCTCTTGTTCGCCTCGGGCTTGCCCTCGAGCAGCTTGTTCAGGTTCGTCACGTAAGCGTTGTGGTGCTTGCCGTGGTGGTACTCCATCGTCTCCGCGGACATGTGCGGAGCGAGGGCGTCCTTCGGGTAGGGCAGGTTCGGCAGCGTGAAAGGCATGGCCGTTCTCCTTCTTGGGGAGGCGCACACTAAGGTGGGTCGGCGCGGTTGGGAAGGGGCGTCGGGTCGACGAGCGCGACGCTCGGGCGGTTCCCCTCGTCGAAGGTCACGGTGGCGCAGTCGCCCTCGCCTTCGTCCTCGTAGACGATGCAGCCGAAATCCGTCTCCTGATCGAGCGCGAGGAGAGGGTGGTGCCACGTGCCCGGCAGATAGGCGACGCCCTGCCGCGCCCGCGCGAGGAACGCCCGGAGCGTCGTGAGGTCCGGCGCCCCGGGCCGCGGCGCGGCGACGAGGACCACGTAGCGCGTCGCCGCCATCGGAAAGAAGAGCTGCGTCGACAGCGGATGGTGCTCGAGCATGCGCACGTCCAGCGGCCACTCGAGGCGCGGCGTGCAGCGGAACATGCAGAGGTTCGGCCGCGCCGCGGGGCGCAGGTTCTCGACGGGCGCCATCCAGTCGTAGCGTCGCGCCGTGCCCATGTTGGCCGGCTTCCACGGGAGATCGGGGCGATCGCCGTCGAGGACGGCCCCGTAGGGCGCGAAGGTCGCGGGGGTGAGCGGTTCGGTCTGGATGCGGACGTTCCCGGGGATCACGGCCGCCATTCTGCCAGGCTTCGAGAGGCGCCGCGGCACGTTGACGCGAGCAGGGCGCGCGTGCCCTGCCTAAGCTCGCGGCGATGAACCTTACGATCGGCACGCGCGTCGTCCGTGGCCTCGACGTCGGCGCGGGCGACGACGTCGTCGTGCTCCTCCATCCATATCCGCTCCACGCGGGCACGTACGAGGCCGACGCGCGCGCGCTCGCGGTCGAGGGCCTCCGCGTGGTCGCGCCGAGCGCGCGCGGCTTCGGGGGGAGCTCGGGGTGGGGAGGGGAGACGCCGTCGATCGACGCGATGGCCGACGACGTCGTGGCCGTGCTCGACGCGCTCGACGTGACGCGGCCGGTCACCGTGGCCGGGATCTCGATGGGCGGCTACGTGGCCCTCGCCCTCGCCCGGCGTCACCCTGCGCGGCTCTCTGCGATGCTCCTCGCCGACACGAAGGCCGAGGCGGACTCGCCGGAGGCGCAGAAGGGGCGCTCGGAGGCGATCGCGCGGGTGGAGGGCGGCGACCTGGCCGGCTACCTCGAGAGCCTACTCCCGAAGCAGCTGAGCGAGGTCACGCGGACGACGAAGCCCGACGTCGTCGCGGCGGTGCGTGCGCTCGGGAAGGACGCGAGCGCGGTCGCGATCGTCCAGGCGATGGAAGCCTTGCGCGATCGGCCCGACGCGCGCGCGGTGCTCCCCGGGATCCGCTTCCCCGTCGCGGTCGCGTGCGGCGCGCTCGACGAGGTGACGCCGCCGTCGGTCGTCCGGCCCCTCGCGCATGCCGTACGGGGCGCGACCTACGAGGAGATCCCCGGGGTCGCGCATTTCCCGAACCTCGAGGCGCCGGAGACGTTCCGCCGGCTCGTGACGGAGCTCGTGGCTAGAGCTGCTTCAGCGCCTCGATGACCTCGGGGGCGTCGAGGACGTCGCACGCGAAGATGTCGTCGACGCGCTGGAGGCTCGCGTCGCTCGGCACCTTGCCGGCGCGGATGCCGCGCGCGATCTGATCGGCCGACACGGGCCCGACGGGATCGCTGCCGTCCGTCCAGACGAGGAACTGCTTCTCCGCGAGCTTCTGGCGGATGCTCGGGTTCGGCGGCGGCTCGCTCTCGGCGCTCACCGCCTTCAGCGCGGCGACGATGTCCGGCTCGGTGACGAGGTCGGTGAAGAACACGTCCGAGACGCGCTTCACGAGCGCATCGCTCGGGACCTTGCCGGCCCGCACGCCGCGCGCGATCTGATCGGCCGACACGGGCCCGACCGGATCGCCCGTCTCGCCGCCCTCGACGATGACGAGCCAGCTGCGCTCGAGGAGACGGGCTTCCATGGGCGGGAGGAGGTGTAGCGCGAACCTGGCTGCGGGCAACCGCGCGAGGCCGACGGGGTCGATTCCGACCGGTGACGACCGGTCGACGTCGTGCTAAGTCTGCGCCCAGTCGAGATCAGGAGCGCTCCGGCGCCCCTGCCCGAGACTGCCGGAGAGGTGACCGAGTGGTCGAAGGTGCATGATTGGAAATCATGTGAACCTGCAAGGGTTCCGGAGGTTCGAATCCTCTCCTCTCCGCTGATATCGCTGCTGAATCCGCCGTGACGAACGCACGTCCCTGAGACGCCATGGGGCGAACATGGGGCAAACGAAGCTCCGGGATGACCTCGTCGAGAGGCGCGAGCGGACCGAGGTTCAGCTCGGACCAGGTGCGCGCGGCGCGGCGGTACCGGTTGATCATGATGCTGGAGCGGTGGCCCGTGCGGTCCGCCACCCAGGTCTCGGTGCCACCGTTCGCGAGCGACACCGTGACGAAGGTCGCGCGAAGATCGTGGACGCGGATGGGGCGACGGACGGCGCTGCGCTCGTAGAGTTCGGCGCGCTTCACGCCGGCGCGTTGGAGGTCGTCGCGGAGCTCGGCGGCGAGCTGCTGCGTGTAGAGCTGGCAGCCCTGCTCGGCGAAGACGTAGTCGTCGGGCTCGGCGTCGCGGGCGTAGACCTCGCGCCACCGGGCGAGCGCGCGGAGGACGCCGAGACCGAGCGCCCAGGTCGTCGGTCTTGTTCACGTCGAGGGCGATGCGGCCGCGGTCTAGGTCGACGTCGCGCCAGCGCACGTTGGCGGCGAGCTCGTCGCGCCTGAGCCCCTCTCGCGCGAGGACGCCGTAGAAGAGGCGGCGCACGAGCGCAGGGTCTCGCACGCCATGAGGGTGCGGTCCTCCTCGGGGTAGAGGTGCGTGAAGGCCTTCGTGGAGCGGACCTTCGGCGTCCAGCCGCGCGGGATGGGCATCTCCCGCATGAGCCGCGCGGGGTAGACGGCGAGCGCACAGACGCGACGGACGAACTGCGCGATCTGCCGGCGCGTGGCGCTCGAGAGATGGATCGGGACGTTCGCCATGACCTGCTCGGCGTGGTCGAGCGTGAACGCATCGACCGTGACGTCGCCGATGATGGGCTCGACGTAGATCCGTAGCATCCTCGCGTCAGCCTCACTGTCCTTCGCGTCGACGTGGTCGGGCCAGCGGTTACGGAGGTCGCCGCTCGTCCACTGCTTGGCGAAGTCAACCCAGCGCGGGACGGTGCTCTTCGCCACCTCCACCGTGCTGCCGGCGCAGAGCGCGTCAACGGCCGCAACGACGGCATCCCAGGGCCGACCCGGGCGAGCCACGGTCGCCATCTCGAGGAGCGCCACAGCGTCACCAGCGTGCACCGCGAGCCGGAGACGCTGCGCCATGGTCGCCATCGCCCGACACCGCGCGGCCGCGTCGACCTCGGAAAGCGACGCGAGGAGCGCGAAGCCCTTCCTCGTTCCCTTAGTTTGTTACGCGCGGGCGCGTGTGACGAAACAAACCTAGATCCACTCCCTACCTGGTCCTTACGCCCTACCTCGAAGGCGTCGGCGAGCCCCTCGCGCTCTGCATCGTCGGCCAGGCGAACACCTCGCCAGCCATCCATGACCTTGCCGGCATGCTTCACGCTGACCGAAGTCACACCGCGCAGGCGAAGCCCCTCGGCGAAGCGCTTGGCTCCGAGAGCCTCGGCGCCGTTCTCCTTGCAGTACTCCTCGTAGGCGAGGAGAGCGTGCGCCGGAGTGAGGAAGGTCGACTTCCCGTTCGCGCCGCCGCCGAAAAGGAAGCCGAGGACGTGTTCGCGTATGACGCCCGTGATGGCGTAGCCGAGCATGCGCTGGACGAAGCCGACGAGCTCGCGGCTGCCGCCCATGGCACGCAAGACGAAGGCCTCCCAGGTCGGACACGCTGCCTCGGCGTTGAAGTGCACCGGCGCGAGCTTCGTGAGCAGGTCGCCGGGTTGTGCGCACGGAGCTTGCCGGTGCGGAGGTCGAGCGTCCCGTTCGCCACGTTGAGGAGCCACGGGTCGGCGTCGAGTCGTCGTGCGTGACCGCGAACTCCGAGGCGCTCTTGGCGAGAGCCACCATCGATCGGATGCGCGACGCCTCGTGCGACTGGAGCGCCCACTCGACGGCGGGCTTCACCTTCGTGAGGCGCTCCTTGCCGACGTTCTGAAGCTCCTCGTCGTCGCCGGCGCGCTCGATGGCGTTCAGCGCAGCCCGATGCTCGTTGCCGGCAGCGGCGAGCAGGCCGCGCACGCTCTCCTTGGCCAGCCTCTCGGCCGTCCCCGTCGCGTCGGTGACCCAGCGCGCGCCGTCCCATCCGAGCCACTTCCCCCAAGAGCCGACGAAGCGGAGCACGACTGCGTGATCCCGGACGAAGCGTTCGGAGTTCCCGAGGTCGGTATGCTCGGCGGTCTTGACGTTCTTCTTGGTCACGGCTGGGCCTTTCGCGCACGCAGCGCGCTAGAGACGGTCTTCTCGGCCTCGACTGCCGGCAGCCCCGCGACGCGTGCGGCATCGAGGAGGGCGCGTCGGACGAGGTCTTCGCCGAGGTCTCCCGACCTGATGAACCGGGCAAGCCCGAACGCTTCCTGATTCAGAGTGTCGTTGCGCGCGCCGTTTGGCGCCTGTTCGACACGCCCGATGCGGTGCGCCACGACGAGCACCACGTGATCCGGCGACTTCGCGAGGTGGCGACGCGCTAGCTCGACCTGCATGACGGTCTTGCCGCCGCCCGTTGCGAGCACCACCATCGGGGCGTGGCTCCCGGCCTGAACTCGCGCCGTCAGCATCTCGAGGCCCTCCTGCTGGTAGGGACGGAGTACGAGGCCGCTCACCACATCACCTCGTCGTCGTCGACCGAGCCGTCTGCCGAGCCCTCGCCGTCGAGCAAGGCGCGGGCGTCGTCGAGGGCCTCGCGGACGGCGTCGAGGTTCCCGCGGATCGCGTGAATCTCTGCAAAGCCGAGGAACCCCCGGAGGCGGTCGCGGTCCTCGCGCGTCATCGTGCTCCTCCGACGCGACGACCGAGGCGCGACAAGACGGCGTCCGCGGTGACCGGCTCATCGACGGCGCCGGCCTCGTGCACGCCCGTACGCTCCGCCGCGAAAAGCGCGAGCAACGCGTCGGCGCGATAGACCGGCATCTTGCCCGGCAGCCTGGGGACTCTGTGCTTCGCCGCGAACTCGCGCACCCAGCGACAGGGGCGACCGATGGCTTGCGCCGCACGTTCGACGCGGACGTAAAGCACTGCGCGAGGTGCGGGGGCCGCATGACCTTCCGCGCCGTCGTGACCGACGCGGCCGCCATCGCCCGCATGCTCGGCGCGCTCCGCCGCCCGCGCGATCCGCCTGCCGCCGCCTGACCTCGCTCGGGGCCTGCGCGATACGTCGCGCCGTGGCCGACTCATGCCCAGCGCTCGCCGAACGCGAGCCCCTCGTCCAGCGCCACCGGAATCTCGACCCTGCGCGCCAGGCGGCGTGGGCCATCGACCCTCCCTCGACCGCCTTGCCTGCTAACTTGTCCTACTCTCAAACAGGGCGGGTACCTTCGTCGGCGTGGGAGGTGTGGCGTGGATTGGTCTCTGGCGGCCCTGTGCGGGCTGACATTCGTCATTCACATCATCGGGACCCTGGCCTACGCCGTCCGGATCGCAGGCGTGCGGACGCGCCGGATCGCGGTCTCGTTCGCCCTGTTCAACGTGCTGGTGCTGGTGTCGCGCACGTCCAACTCCTTCCAGGGACCGTTCCTGGCCAAGCGGATCGAGCAGGCCCTTCACGGCGGTGCGCTCGGCTGCCTGCTTTCGGATTTCCGCTGGATGCTCCTGTCGGCGACGGCGGCAACCGTCATCGGCACGCTGGCCGTGCCGAGCTTTCAGCGCCTGTTCAGCCGGGCCGTGCTGCACTTCCAGGTCCATCGGTCGATCCCGAAGCTGCTGGTGCACGGGTTCACGAAGGGCGGGTTGTCATTCACCCGCGACTCGGTGACGGCGCCCGCCGCCACGCACCTTCGCAACGTCCGGATGACCCGCGAGCTCTCGCCCTCGCTCATCGCGCTCAACATCGGGGCGCAGGCGCTGGTAACTGTCGCGGTCTTCGCCAGCCTTTACGCCGGGGCGCTCAATCCGGCCTACCGCGTGACGGCCAGCATGCTGTCGTCGGTGATCAACGGGGCGGCCACCATTCTTCTGTTCGTCTTCATCGATCCGCACCTCTCGATCATGACCGACGATGTCGTGGAGGGGCGGACGAGCGAAGCCTCGTTCCGTCGCGCGGTCGTCTGCCTGGCGGGCACGCGGATCGCAGGCACCCTCGTGGCTCAGATCGCGCTCGTGCCGGCCGCGCTACTGATCGCGTTTGCCGCGAGCTGGATCTAGATGACGCGAGACCGGTGCGGCGTCCCGCGTGGCGCCGAACATCCTGTCCATCGCGCACTGGGAACGACGAAGGATGGAAGCGCCGCACGCGGGGCATGGCCTGAGCCGCGTGACCTCGACCCCACCAACGACTTCGACGATCGGGGGGCGGCCGTCGACCGTACGGGCCCCGGTCTTCCTCCGTCGCGACCGGCATGTTCGTTGGGCCCTCCGCTGTCGCTTGAGCGGTCGGGATCTCCGCGAGCTGCGCAGCCATGGCGCGCGCGTGGTTTCTGCGGAGCCGAGCAACCGTCTCCGCCCTCGCCCACTTGAACGCGCGTGGATCCTTCACTCGATGGTTCACGAGGTCGTCGCGGACCAGCTGCGCGATCTCGTCGTCGCCGAGGTTCGGGATTTGTCGCGTGAGGTCGACGGCGAGCGCCTCGACGAGCGACAAGATCTCGTCCTCGGTCTTCGAGATCGTCTTCGCGCCGTAGGCCTGGCCTTGCCGAGCCCTCCAAACGAGCCACGCGCTCACGCCCAGCCCGATGAGCACCGAGGGTACGTGATCCGAAACGCGCATCCACGTCGTCCGCCCGCTGAAGCCCCGAGCGAGCCACGTCACCTGAGCGAAGGAGCGAGAGCCCTGGACGCAGCTCCTCGAGATCGAGGGCGTGTGCGGCTCAGGCGCAGGCGACCGTGACCGCGTGCGTGTGCCCGAAGTCGCTCGTCGACGTGACGACGATCTCGATCCCTCTGCGGAGATCCGCGAAGTGGTTCGCGCCGAGCGTCACCTCGTGCGGGTGCGACGAGGATCCGGTGATCGCGTAGGTCTTGGCCACGCCGGCGAGCACGTCGGCGCGCGGAACCGTGAGCGCGTGGCCGTGGTTCGCGCTGATCGCGGTCGCCAGCGCGCCACCGACGCATGCGCCGGGGGACGCGGCGTCGGGGGACCCACCGTCGCCCCCCGCGTCGCTCGCCGCCGCGTCCGCGTCGCCGTCGAAGGCGGCGTCGCCGTCCGCTCCGGCGTCTCGGGCGACGACCGAGCACGACACGGTGACCGCGTGCGTGTGTCCGAAGTCGTTCGTGGACACCACGGTGATGGTCCGCCCGTTGGCGAGCTCGGCGAAGTGCGCGGCCGTGACCGTGATCGTGTGATCGTGGCCCGACTGGCCCTGGATCGAGTACGTCCTCGTGACGCCTGCCTGGATGTCGGAGGGGGGCACGGCGACCGCGTGCCCGTGGTTCGCGCTGATCACGGGACGCGCGCAGGTGACGAGGTCGTCCTCGGAGGCGCCGAGGCTCTCCCCCTCCTCGCGCGCGAGGCCGCAGGCTGCGAGCCCGCGCGACACGAGGACGGCGCCGCCGAAGAGGGAGAAGGACCGGAGAAGCTCACGACGAGTGCGTTGCATGGTCGTGCTTCTCTGCCCCCGGAAGGGGGCGCCCGCCACGCACCATGTAGGACATGTTCGTTTCCTCGGCGGAAAAGGTCGGGCGCGCGCCCTCAGGGCCGCTTCGGCCAGCCGAACGACGTCGACTGCCAGAGCGGCTCCTGGTCGATCTTGATCCCGTCCGTCGCGCGCACGGTGTCCACGAGGATCTCCGCGCGCGTCGCGCCCGCGGGCGTCTCGAGGCGCTCGAGCGTGAAGGTGCGCCACTTCCCCGGCGGAACGCGGTAGGCGCCGCCCGAGACGGACCACGTCCTGTGGTCGCGACCGCCGAAGGCGTTCGGCGGGGGCACGGGCGTGCCGTCCGCGCGGAGGTAGCGGATGAGGAGGCCGTAGCCGCCCACCATCTTGTCGGCGAAGTTGTAGGCGCTCACGTCGAGCGACTGCGGGTTCACCTTGTCGACCACGAAGGCGACGGGGGCCCCCGTGAACGGCCGCTCCGGCGCGGGACGATCGGGCTGGTCCTCCCCGTCGCCCTGGAGGGCGAGCATCGCGCGTGCGACGGACTCGGCCGTGAGCATGCACGTGGCTCCCCCCTTCACCTTCGCCGTCACGGCGTCGATGCGAGGGCCGAACTTCGCCTTCCGCGCGGCCTCCCACGCCGCCTTCGCCGCGCCGTCCTTCGGCACGAGCTTGCGCTTCAGGGCCTGCGCCTCCTTCCCCTTCCTCTCGGCGAGCGTGGTGATGCCCTTCGCCATGCCCTCGCAGTCGTCCTTGTGGACGGAGACGACGTCGGCGAGCTCCTCCTCGAACCGCATCATCTTCTCCTCGTCGGAGGTGCACGCGGGCAGGGTCAGGGCGAAGGAAGCGAGGAGCACGAACGAGACGGGACGTTGGGACACGGGACTTCTCCAGGAAGATGGACCTAGGTGGCGCGCCGTGGTGGCGCGCGGGAGGACAAACGGCACGCGGGGCCGATCCGTCACGGGGTCGCCTTGCCAGGCCGCGCGCCGTCGGTTAGCGATCGGGAGGATGGCCCGGGACCTCGAGGAGCTCGTCCAGACGACGCTCGCCGGCGCCCCCCACGCGTTCGCCGAGCTCGCGCTCGCCCTCTGGCCCTTCGCCGCGGCGGCGGGCAGGCGGGCGCGGGAGGCGGAGGACGAGGGCCAGGAGCTCTACGCGCGCCTGCTCGCGAAGCTCGAGTCCGACGGGCGCGCCGGGCTCGCGAGCTACCCGGCGTGGCGGACGCGTCATCCGGACAAGACGTTCGAGGACTGGATCCGCATCGTCCTCGCCAACCTGGCGCGGGACCTCCGGCGCGAGCGGAACGGGCGCGCGCGCGCGCGCGACGGCGCCGAGGGCTCGACCGAGCTGGCGCCGTCGGCCAAGCGCCTCCTGAACGACCTCGGGAGCCTCGCGCCGCTCGACGAGCTCGGGTACCGGCCGCCCGTGACCCGCGAGCAGACGGCACGCGAGATCCTCGCGTACGCCCGCGAGCACCTGCCGCCGCTCCAGAGCGCCGCGCTCGCCGCATGGGTGGAGGGCGCAGACTTCGCGCAGGTCCGCGCGCGCACGGGGATCCCGGACGAAGCGTCGGCGGTCCGCCTCGTCCGCGCGGCGCTCGCGACGCTGCGGCGACGTTTCGCGGCGGCGTGACCGGGAGCGCGCGCTCAGAAGCGCAAGGGGCCGAGCCGCCGGGCGAGGGCTGCGGGCTCGTCGACGGCGCGGCCGCGATCGACGAGCAGGTACGTGACGAGGCCCGCCACGAGCGCGGAGGCGCCGAGGCCGACGGCGAGGCCGAGACCGCGGTCCTTGCGTGCGTTCGTCGGGCCAGGGTCGTAGGAAGGGTCCTCGTCGCAGACGAGATCCGCGCCACACCGCGCGTGGAGCGACGCGTTCGCGTTCGCGGCGTCGACGCCGAAGCCGACGGCGACGCCCGCGAGCGCGATGGCCGCGGTGCCCGTGACGAAGGGCCAGGGAGAGGACGACGCGGGAGGCGACGGAGGAGGCGAGACGGGTCGGGCGGGCAGAGGCCACGAGAGGGCGGGCGCGGACGTCCCGCGCTGCGGATCCGCGGGGACCTCGCGCTCGAGCGTCACCGAGAGCGAGACCGTGCGGCTCTCGGCGAGGACGACCTCGAACGCCTTGGGCTTCCTCCCGTGCGCCGTGACACGGATGCGGCGCGGTCCCGGGTCGAAGGGAAGCTCCTCTCCGACCGGGAGCATGCGCCCCGCGTCGTCCTCCACACGGAGTCCGGCGAGAGGCTCGGAGGCGAGGACACGAAGCTTGGGGAGCCGGGGCTCGAGGGCGGCCAGGCTCTTCTCTGCCGTCTCGCGCAGCTCGCCGCGCCGGACGGGGTCTCCGATGCGCGCGATCAGCGGCAACGCCCCGTGCGTCCGAGTCCACGCGGACGCGACGCGGCCCTCGTGCTCGTCGCACCGCGCGAGGTTGAGGAGCGCGCTCGCGTGCGGCTCGCGGGCATGGCTCTCTGCGATCTTGGCGCAGCCTTCGGACCAGCGCCCCTCGGCGAGCAGCGCGCGCCCTTGCCGGAAGAGCGCGAGCGCGGCGGGATCGGGCTCCGGCGCCGCGCGCGCGAATGGCGCGACGAGCACGAGCGCACAGGCGATCCTCGGCCACTTCATGACGCGTCGCTCTCTACGCGCCGCGTGGCCGAGACCTTCCTCACAACGAGTCGAGCGGATCGTGGGCCGGCCGCGGCGGTGCAGCCTTCGGCGCGGCCGAGGGCGCGCGACGCGGAGCCGCCGAGAGCGACGAGACCGGCGCACGGGTCCCAGACGCCTCGGGCGCGACCGAAGCCGCCGACGACGGAGGCGCGGACACGGTCGCGACGGCCTCGGGTGCCGACGCCGACGCGCCGGCGTACCCGACGTCGGCCCGCGGCCCCTTCGCCGTCCCCGCGCGGACGGCGAGCCCCGCCACTGCGACGATACCCGCCGCGAGCACCACGCCCCCCGCACGCCAGGGACGGCGCGACGGCGAGGGCGCGACCGTCGCCGTCGCCGCTCGGGCGGCCCGAACGACCGGCGCCGGCGCGACATGCGCCTCCGGCGCTCCGAGGATCGCGAGACACGCCGCGCGCGCCGCTTCCAGGTCGGGGAACCGATCGAGCGGATCGGGCGCCGTCGCGCGCGCGAACCAGGCGTCGAAGCCCTCCGGAAGCACCACGCCGTCGTCCTTCGCACGCGTCGATGCGAGCCGGGGTGTGCGACCCTCGATCCCGACCCGGTACTCGTGCAGGTTCGCCGCCGCGCGGAGCTCACGGAGGAAGTACGGGGCGCCGACGAGCAGCACGTACGCGAGCTGCCCGTAGGCGTACACATCGCAGAGGGCGTCGACCGCCGCGTCCCCGCGGAGCTGCTCCGGCGCCATGAACGCAGGCGTCCCGACGGCCGCGGTCGTCTGCGCGGCTTCGACGTCGAAGCGCTTCGCGATGCCGAGATCGAGCAGCTTCACGTGCACTTCGCGCGCGCCCCCTTCGTCGAGCACGAACACGTTCTCCGGCTTCACGTCGCGATGGACGATGCCCTCGGCGTGCAGGCACGACAGCCCTCGCGCGACCTGGTCGAGGATCGTCCTCGCCTCGCCGCGCTCGAACCGGCGGCGCTCCCGGAGGACGGACCCGAGATCCGCGCCACGGAGCCGCTCCATGACGAGGAAGTCGACGTTCTGCTCCTCGTCGTGCCCGTAGTCGACGATCTCGACGAGGAACGGGCTCTCCGCCCTGCCCGCGATCTTCGCTTCGCGCGCGAACCGCGCGCGCATCTCCTCGTCACCCGTCGCGAGCGCCACCTTCACGGCGCGCAGACGGTCGGTGACGCGGTCGATCGCCTCGTACACCGCCCCCGCGCCGCCGGCTCCGAGGAGGTCGAGCAGCTCGTACCGACCGCCGAGGAGCGCGCCGCGGAGTCGTAGGGGGCCGCGGAGGCGATGAGGGAAGGTCACGCTCGGCACGTCCGTAGCATCCGCGGTCGCCTCGTGCCAGGCGCCCCCATGCTCCGCCGAACCGTCCTCGCCTTGCTCGCGCTCCTCGTCCTCGCGGGGTGCCCCGATGCCGTCCGCGGGGTGGCGGGCGACGCCCCGGCCGATGAAGAGCGCGACGGCGCCTTCGATGCGCCGCGACCCTCCGAGGCCGCGGACGCGACCGATGCCGCCGCCGAGGCCGATGCACCCCGTGCCCCACCGCGCGTGGGCGAGCTCGTCTCCTCCGTCTCCGGGAACCTCGTGCTGACGGAGACGGACGTGCTCGTGGCGACGAGCGCCTCGCTCGTCCGGATCGCCAAGAGCTCCGCCGTTCCGACGATCGCCTCTTCGATCTTCGCCGGCGGCGCGCGCGCCTTCGGCGCCTCCGACCACCTCTTCGTCGTGCACGCCGTCGACGCGTTCACCGTCACCGCCGCGGACGGCAGCGCCCCGCGCGTCGTGCGGCCCGGGCGCCTCGTCGACGACGCGGCCGGCGTCGTCGCGCTCGGCTCGCAGCTCTTCTGGTCGTCGACGAGCGGCACCCGCGCGCTCCACGTCACCGACGCGTCCAAGCAAGACGGCACGCTGCCGATTCGCGACGGCGACACGGAGCGCCCCGTGACGCACCTCGCGTCCGCCGGTGAGGACCTCGTCCTCGCGACGAAGCACTGCCTGTGCGCGGGCGGCGCGGACGCGACGCTCTTCGATCTCGTCCGCCGGCGCGGCATCCCGGACGCCGACGACGTCCCGATCGGCACGGTCCGCGCGCTCGTCGGTCTCGTCGCCGACGCGCGAGGGCTCTTCGTCGTCGAACGGGCCCAGGGCGTCCGCGCCTTCTCGCTCGACGCCGCCGCGGCCCGCGCCGAGGTCGGAGGCGACCCTGCGCTGTTCGACAGCGGCGCCCTCGCACTCGACGCGACGCACGTGTACTGGGCGAGCCGCGCGCGCGGGCAGGTCCTCCGCGTTCGCCGTGACGGTAGCGACGCGCCCGAGGTCTTCGCGGACGGTCTCCTCTTCCCGGACGAGGACCTGCCCTATCCCGCGGTGACGTACGACCGCGGCCGCGGGCGCATCGCCGTCGACGAGCGCTTCGTGTGGGTGAGCGACGCCTCGCGGCTGCTCCGCTTCGCGAAGTGACGATCGCCGCACGCCGCCCTCAGAACGCGAAGAGCGATTTTCCCGCGCGGTCGACGTTCGTGATGACGGTCGGCTCGATCTCGATGTCGTTCACGGTCGTCACGACGTTGCCGGCAGTCCGCTTGTCCGATTTCACGTAGCGCACGACACGTCCACGCAACCATACGCGGTCCTTCACCGCGAGCTTGCGAAGCTCGAACGGCGCCGCGGCGTCCGGGGGCGTGACCTTCACCGCGATCACGAGACCGATGCCGCCCGCGCGATCGCACGTGCGCACGTACTCGACGCGTCCGTTCTCGATGCGGTCGACCTTGTTGGTGTCGCGGCAGTTCGCGAGGACCTGGTTGCCGTGCTCGCGCCGCACGACGAGGGACTTGCCGACGGACGCCACGTCGCCACCGAAGGCGATGAGATCCCCCGCCTTGATGGGGAGCTCGGCGGCGAAGTCCTGCTTCAGCGCGTCGAGGTCGACGACCTTGGCCACGCCTTCCGCGCGGGCCGCCTTCCGGGCGTCGACGAGCTCGGGGGTGACGCACGCGTTGCCGTCGACGATGCGCTCGTCGGTCTTCAGCCACTCCCCCGACTGGCTCGGCGGGGCGCCGAGCTTGGCCGCGAGCTCCAGATAGCGCGCCGTCGCCTGCACCGCGACGAGGGAGGTCCCGAGGCGCGAGGTGTTGTTCGTCGTCGTGTAGTCGCGCGGGTAGTCGGGGTGCCGCGTGTTCTTCCGGGAGCTCTCCTCGTAGGCCCCGTCGAACGCGGTCTGCACCGCCCGCGTCTTCTCGTCCGCCTCGCGGCGGATCTTCACGAGCACGGCGAGATCGTCGAGCGGCTTTCCGGAGGGCTGGAAGGTCGCGAGGCGCGCGGTCAGGGGCGCCGTCTCCTTCGCGAGCAGCTCGCAGTGCCGGGCCTCGAGGCGCTTCGGGCTCTCGGGGTGGTCGGGGGCCGGCGCGGCCTCGGCTCCCGTGGTGGAGAGGCTCGTGGTGCCTCCCGGCGTCTGGATCTTCACGAGGCCGCAGCCGCCGAGGACCGAGCCGCCGAGCGCGAGGCAGAGAGAGGACACCAGGGACGAGCGAAGAGCGGTGTGGTTTCGGTACATCACCCCTCGAGACGGACGCGGCAGGCAGACCGTCACGCGGCGGGCGTCGAATTTCGTCGACCCCGACGCTAGCCACGACGCGTCGTGAGGCGACGAACGTCCGCTCGCCCGATCAGGCCCGCGCCTTCGTCAGGAAGCGTTCGCGGATCTCGACCACGCGCTCCGTGCCGTCGATCGTTCCCCGGACGAGCAGGCTGCGCGGCTCGACGTCGACGCTGACGCCCTGGACGACGACGACGGTGTCCTTCGCGACGGGGACCGGCTTCGAGCTACCTCCGCCGTCCGGCTTGCCGCTGCCCTTCGTCGACCACGCGACGCAGTCCGCGCTCACGATCCGCCGGTCTTCCGCCTCGCTCATGAAGCGAGCTTATCGTCCCCACGCCTTCAACGCACCAAGGACGGCCGGATCCGTGAGCCCTCCGCGAGGCTCGCGCGGCGGGGACGCCTGGGCGCCCGTCCAGAGCTCGTCGACCACGAGGGCGTGCATCACCTCGGCGGCGAGCGGATGCGAGGCCCTCACATCACCGACACAATCGGGCTCGAGCGAGAGGTTGCACAGCTTGCTGTCGCGATCGCGCGCGCCGGCGAGGACGAAGCCGCCCCATCGCGCCGAGAAGCGCGCGCCCGCCGTCGCGAAGGCCGGACGCTCGCCCGCCCGCGCACCGCTGGACCCGGCGAGTCCCCAGAGGCTCTCGCCTTCGAGCTGGACGGGCGGCGTGAGGCCCATCACCTCCAGGATCGAGCGCGCGAGGTCGACGCTGCTCGTCGGCGCGGAGACCCGCGCGGCCGTGACGCCCGGCGCCTTCGCGACGAGCGGGATCCCGAGCGTGCTCTCGTCGAGGACCTCGCTCTCCAGGAACGGCACGATGGCGGCCGCGTCGTAGCCGACGTCGCCCGTGACGAAGAGCGCGGTGTCGCTGTCTCGCCCGATCGCGCGGAGCTGCGCGACGAGCCTTCCCATCGCGGCGTCGTGCGCGGCGACGGCCCTCTCGTGGAGCGCGAAGGCGCGGACGCGGTCCGCGTCGGTGAGCCTCGCGGAGCCGGGCTTCTTCGCCTTGCCGAGCATCTCTCCGGCGTGCTTCGCGTCGAGGCTCCCCGCGTAGCCGGTCGGCGGCATGTCCTTCAGCTGATCGCTCGCCACGTCCCACGGAGGGTGGCCGGCGCGCGCGTGCACGACGAGGAAGAACCGGTCCTGCTTGTGGGCATCGAGCCAGCGCCCCGCATGCTCGAAGATGGCGACCGCCGGCTCGTCCTCGAGCGGCGAACGCGCGACGAAGGTCTCCCAGCCCCGCGCGAAGCCGTAGGTCGACGACGTCGTCGGGTTCGCCGTGAACATCGCCGTCATCACACCGGCGTGCCGGCTCGTCTCGGCGAGGGTCGCGATCGAAGGAGGGAGCGCGGCGTCCGAATCGGTGACGCCGTGCCGCCGAGGGGAGAGGCCCGTCAGCATCGACGCGACCGCGCCGGAGGCGAGGCTCGTCGAGGCGCGATGCTGCTCGAAGACGAGACCGCTCGCGGCGAGTTGGGTGAGCTCCGGCACGTCCACCGAGCCGCCCCACGGCTTCAGCGATCTCCGCGACGTCGAGCCGAGCACCACGAGCACGACGCTCTTCGCCGCCGGGAGAGGAGTGCTCTCCTTCGCGGACGGCGCGACGACGCGCGGCTCGGCGAAGACGACGCGCGCCCCCTTCGAGCTCGACTTCGCGACCAGCTCGATCCCGGCGATCGTCCCGACGTCACCGAGCGGTAGCGCCACGGGGCGCCAGCCGGCGCCGTCCGACTTGGTGTTGAGCTGCACGCTCCCGACGACGCGCGGCTCGCTCCGATCGACGAGGACGCGGACCTCCGCCTCCGCTTCGGCTCCCCCGGCGACCCCTACGAAGCCCTCGAGGACGGCGCCGTTCGGCACGTAGCCCGCGCAGCGGGCGAAACCCGGGGCACGAAGGGAGAGCCCGCGGCGTCCCACGCCTCCGAGCGTCACCGTCGTGAGCGCGTCGTTGCGGGTCGGCGCGGAGTACGGCGCGTCGCCGTCGTACGGGCCGACCCGCACCCAGTCGATCTCGACGAGGTCGTCCTTCGCGCCGCGCGCGGTCCCGGTCGCCTTGAAGAGGAGCTCGTTGGCGCCGCGCGCGATCGTCGGACCCGTCGCATGCGTGCTCACTACCTTGATCTCGCCGCGGGCGAGGGGAAGCACGCCGACGAGCTTGCCGCCGAGGAAGACCTGCAGACTCTTCGCCGCGCCGCCGCGGACCCGCGCCTCGACGACGACCCCCGCCGACGAGACCGCCTCGGTCGTCGCGACGAAGGACACGGCGAGGGATTTTTCGCGGAGGACCGCCCAGCTCGAGCCTTCGTGCTCGCGGGTCGGCAGATCGGGCGTCGGCAGTTTGCCCGTCGTCACGCGCGCCCGCGTCGTCGCGTCGCCGAGATCGAGGAGCGTCCCGCGGTGGCCGAGCGTGCACGCATCGAAGCCCTTGACGAGATCGAGCACCGGCGGGGACGTCCTCGCAGGGCCCTCGGCGCGCTTTTCCTGGACCGGACCGCGGCTCGCGCTCTTCGCCGGATCGACCATCCCGGCGCCCCGGTCCGTCTCGGCCGGACGTGTGCATCCTGCACCCATCGCCAGGAGGGCGAGGAGGAGGGGTCGGAGGGCGAGAGCAGGACGAGACATCGGCGCGCGGGGCTCTTACCGCGGTCTCGGGCACGGTCAAAGCGGCGCCGCGGCGCGCCTTGCGCCACGCTGGCGCTCTAAGCGGCTCGCGGGCGGGTGCGCGCCGTGGCGCATCGCGCGTGAGGCCCGAATTTCAGCCTCGATCGCGTCCCCGATCGATCGGCACGCCTGTTGCGCACGTGCGCCGCCATGACGTCCGATCTGTCCCTTCGCCGCTTCGTCTCCACGCTTCCTCTCCTCGCGTTCGCCGCGACGACCGCCTTCGTGGCCGCGGGCTGCTCGGGCGGCCCCGACGCGGGGACCGGCAGCGGGGGCTCGATCGACGGCACCGACCCCGGGACCTCCTCGAGCTCGAGCTCGAGCTCGAGCAGCGGCGGCGAAGAGTCCCAGACCCGCTCCGCGCAGGCCGAGCAGGTGAACGGCGGCTGTCCGACGACGCCCGAGAAGCTGACCGGCACGGGGAACGTCGGCAGCCGCTGCAAGAGCTACGCGGACTGCAAACCGACGTGTTGCGGCTGCGGGACGGGCTCGTCGTACCTCGCGGCCGCTTGCGTGAACGACGTCTGCGCGTCCACCGAGACCACCTGTGGCAACGCGTCGACCCGTCAGACGTTCTGCGGAGGGTCGTCGACGTCGAGCAGCTCGTCGTCGTCGAGCTCCTCCTCCTCCTCCTCCTCCTCCTCGTCCGGCGGAACGGGCGCGAAGGTCTGCGTCGACGGCTCGTCGAGCTCGTGCTTCGGCTCCGGGATGACGTGGACGGGCGCGAAGTGCTGCGTCGACGGCCCGACGACCTGCGGGCCGGGCTCGTCGAGCTCGTGCTTCGGGAGCGAGATGAAGTGGACGGGCGCGCTCTGCTGCGTCGCCGGTGCCAAGCAGTGCGTCGACGGATCCTCGAGCTCGTGCTTCGGCAGTGACCGCAAGTGGACGGGCGCCAAGTGCTGCGTCGACGCGGCCGCCCAGTGTGTCCAGGGCAGCTCGTCGAGCTGCTACGGCGCCGGGAAGCTCTGGACCGGCGCGCTCTGCTGCATCCTGTGAGAGCTAGAAGCGCGCCGGGGCGACCGGGCCGCGCTCGCCGGTGCATCCGAGCTCGTCGCGCGTCGTGCCCGCGCCCTTCACCGGGAGCGCCGTCGCCGTCGCGATCGTCGGCGCCTTCGCGCGGGCCTTCGCGGCCGCCGTCGCGACCGTCGACGCGGTCCGCGCCGTGGGGGCCGCGCTCGCGGTCGCGGCCTCGCTCTCGACGGTCTCCGGGGCTGGGATCTCGCGTCCGGTGAGCTCGGTCACGGAAGGCACGCCCTCCGCGCCGGAGATCGGCTCGCCGACGTCGCGCCGTGCCGTGCTCCCCGCCGTTCGGTGGAGGAAGGCCCACGCCACGATCCCCGCCGCGACGAGGAAGAAGACGAGGGGCCAGAGCTTCCGTGACGGGGCGCTGGATGCCTCCGGCGCGGCGCCGTCGTCCACCCGCGTCGTGACGGAGGAGAAGGGGGTCTTCTCCGGGGCGGCGGGTGCGTCGGCGAACCCCCTGGACTCCTCGATCGGGATCGAAGGCTCGTCCCCTTCGTAGACGGTGTCGTCGACGATCGTCGGCTCCGCGAAGGCGAGGAGCTGGGAACGAGACGGCGTCCCGTCGTCGTCGAGGACGGACGGCGCCGGCGGGCTCGTCCGCGGCGTGAGCGCGGAGGGCTCCACCATCGGCGCCCTCGAGGACATCGTCTCCACGGGCGCGACGTCGGGCGAGCGGTGGCTCACCTCACGGAGGACGGCCTCCTCCAGGGATCCGGCCTGCCCCGGCTCGGGGCTCTCGCAGATCGGCTCGTCGGCCGCGATCGTCATGCAGGCTGCGCGCGCAGGCGCCACCACGTCGTCGACGGTGGGCACGGGCGTGGGCGTCACGGGCTTCTCGGGGACGAGGAGCTGTGCTCGCGCGTCGCTGAGGCGCTCGGCGCGGCGGACGGCCTTCTCGAAGAGGTCCTTCCCGCCGTTTCCGACGACGCCGTGGACGAGGCCGCGCGCGGCGAGGTCGCTGACGACGTCCTCGACGAGCGACGGCTCCACGATCCCCTCGAGGACGAGGTCCCGCGGCGCCGAACCTTCGGCCATCCGACGCACGAGCTCGCGCGCGCGGTTCGGCGTCGCGCGGAGGTAGTCTTCCATCGCGACCTTGTCGAGCTCGACGCGCTCGACCGTCATCATCTTCGGCCCCGTGAGGAGCGAGATCGCCGCGCGTGCGCGCGCGATCGGCCGCGCGAGCTGCGCGGCGAGGCTGCCCTCGAGATCGGCGTCGACCGCGCTCGTGCTCGCGGTGACCGTGAAGCGCCCGGCGGAGATGCCGAGCATCGCGGCCATCGCGGCCTGCGCGCGGAGGACGCTGCCCTCGCCCGACGTGCGGATCGCCTTCTGCGGCGCCCCCGAGCGGATCTCGATCTCGTAGAGGAAGGAGGCGTCGCGCACGGAGACGCGGGCGTCGGGACGCGTCGCGCAGACGACCTCGAGGAGCGTCCGGACGCTCACGCCGTCGAGGCGGCCGCGGACCTCCTGCTCGTCGCGCAGGCGCGTCTCCACGTGGGCGCGAGGCCGGAGCGCCTCGCGCATGCGGGCGAGGATGGCGCGGGTGTCGCTCTCCTTCCGGACGTAGCCGGCGGCGTTCGCGCCGAGCTCGCGCACGCGCTGGAGGAGGTCTTCCTTCCAGGAGAGCAGCACCACGGGCACGTCGCGGAGGGCGACGTCGCGACGGAGCGCGCGGCAGAGGGAGAACCCGTCGAGCTCCGGCATGAGGATGTCGGAGAGGACGATGTCGGGGCTCGTCCTGTAGGCGGCCTCCAGGGCCTGCTTGCCGTCGAACGCCTCGTGCACGGTGCACCCGGCGGTCTTGAGGAGGTCGGCGAGGAACCAGACGACCGCCGGGTCGTCGTCGGCGACGACGACGCGACGTCCTCCGAGCCTCACCTCTCCGGCCGGGCCGCGCATGCGCGAGCGCGCGCGGCTGTCGAAGGGGAGGTCCGGCTGGCCGAGCATGGGCGCGAACGCGAGCGCGCCTTCGGGAGCGGGGAGCTCGAACCGCACCTCGCCGTCGGTGCGCGCGGTCACGACCTCGCGGACGCGCGCGATCGCGCCCCAGACGGGGCCGAGCACCTCGGCGCCGTGGCCGAGGGAGATCTTCCGGGCCCGGCCCTTCG
Source organism: Polyangiaceae bacterium (assembly GCA_022842465.1). Lineage (GTDB taxonomy): Bacteria > Myxococcota_A > Polyangia > Polyangiales > Polyangiaceae > Labilithrix. Next base: position 26,613 of record JALHPN010000063.1, read on the forward strand.
CGTCGACGCCCGCGAGGAGCGCGTCCCGGATCTGCTTCGCGAGGGTCTCGCCGAGCTCTTCGAGCGTGGGATCGCCGAGGAGCGCGTGCGTCGTCGGCAGCGGCCGGCGCGCGTCGATCGCGTCCTCGCAGGCCTCCCGGAGCGCCTCGCGCGAGGTCGGCTTCGTGATCGTCTTCGTGACGCCCATCGCGACGAAGCGCTCGCTCTCGCCGCTCGCCCCGAAGCTCCCGACGACGACGAGGGGGATCCGCTCCATCGCCGGGTCGTCCATCAGCGCGAAGGCGAGCTCCGTCGCGTAGGGGAGGTCGGCGTCGAGGACGATGAGGTCGGGGTCGAGCGACCGGGCGAGGTCGTAGGCCGCCTGCGCGTCCGGCGTGCTCTCGCACGAGAAGGTCGGGGCCTGGCTCGAGCTCGGCTCGAGGAGCGCGTCGGCGAGAGCGGCCTTTCCGACGACGAGCGCCGAGTGGGTCGGCTCCTTCGCCTTGGCCTGGACCTCGGCGACGGACGAGCGCGTCGGGCCGTCACCCCATGCAAGGGCGGGGAGGTCCTCGACGAGCTGATCGATCGCCTCGACGTCGCGGGCCTCGAGGGGGACGCCGATCTCCGCGCGGTCGATCGCGCCGAGGCCCTCCGCGATCGCGCGCTCCATCGCGTCGAACTTCATGAGCTTCGCGCCGGAGCCGAGGGCGTGGAGCTTCCGCCGGAGCTCCTCCCGCGGCGGGATCTCGTCGGGCGTCGCCTTGACGCGCGCGAGCGAGACGCGGAGGTCCGCGACCTTCCTGCCCAGCGACGCCACGAAATCGGCGCGGGCCCCGCCGAGCCGCGTCACCCCTCCGGTCTTCGCCTGTTCCCCGCGAGCATGCGATTGCATCGATCCGGCGGTATCAGGAGCGGCTTCTCTTGGCCCAATTTACGGCGAACGCTCCCGGGACCGGTCTAGGATCGGCTCGTGAAGCGCGGTCTCGTGTTCCGGACGGCCGTCGAAGCCGACCTCGATCGGCTCGTCGACATCCACCTCGTCGCCTACCCCGACGACCGTGGTGGAGACGTCCGACGCCGGAACATGACCGTGAACGCGTTCGGCGGCCTCGCCGATCTCGTCGTCGCGGAGGAGGACGGGGAGCTCCGCGCCCATGCGCGCCTCTTCCGGATGAGCTCCTGGTTCGGCGGGAAGAAGGTGAAGGTCGGCGGGATCGCGTCGGTCGCGGTCGCGCCCGAGGCGCGCGGCCAGGGCATCGCGCGCGCCCTCGTCGGCGAGCTCCACGCGATGAGTCGTCGTCGCGGAGATGCGGTGACGCTCCTCTACCCTTGGAAGCAGGGCTTCTACGCGCGCCTCGGCTACGCGCAGTCGTCGTCTCGGCGGCGCCTCGCGATCGACCCGAGCTCGATCCCGCCCGCGTGGCGTCAGCTCGCGCGAGCGACGGTGCGGCGGGTCCGCGGCGAGGACCGCCCGGCCATCGAGCGGACCTACGCACGGGCGGCGGCCCGGGCGAGCGCCTGGATCGCGCGCCGCGAGGTCTACTGGGATCGTCTGTTCGCCAGGGAACGCCGCCACCATCTCGCCTCCTTCCGCGGGAAGAAGATGACCGGCTACGTCGCCTTCGAGCTCGCGCAGGAAGAGGCGCACGCCGAGACGCGGCTCGTCGTCGAGGAGCTGGCCTACGACGACGACGAGGCGCGCCGAGCGCTCTGGGGCGCACTCGGCGCGATGCGCGACCAGATCGCGGAGATCGACGTGGAGGTCCCGGAGGACGACGGAATCGATCACGTCCTCGTCGACGCCGACCGGCGGCGTCACGGCACCGTCGCCGTCGAGCACGCGCTCGGCGAGCTCGTGGCGGGTCCGATGCTGCGCCTCGTCGACCTCGAGCGCGCGATCGCGGGGCGCGGATACGCTGCGGGCTCGTACGCGGTCGACGTCGTCCTCGAGCCCGAGGACGGCGTCCCCGGAGAGCCGGGCGAGCCGCCCCGCTTCACGCTCCGGATCAGCGGCGGCCGCGGTGAGCTCGGAAAGGCGAAGGCGTCGCGGGACGCCCTCACGACGACGCGTCGCGGGCTCGCCGCCCTCCTCTACGGGAGCCTGCGACTCGATCGCGCGGTCGCCTTCGGCGTTGCCCGGTGTGACGCACGCGTCGTCGCGCGGCTCGCGCCTCTGCTCGCGCTCCCGCCGACCTTCCCGGTCGACCCGTTCTGACTTGCCGCGCGCGCGCGATTCCGCAATCGTCTCCCCGAACTCATGATGCGCCCCCCCGAGCCGCCTCGGCTCGACGCCGAGCCCGAGGACGAAGAGGACGCCGCCTCGCTCGTCACGCGGTTCGGGACGGTCGTGGGCGCCGGCGTCCTCGCCGCGATCGTCGCCTCGCTCCCCGCCACGCTCCGCATCGGCGACAGCGGGCTCGCGTCGAAGGCGATGGAAGTGTGGGGCTCGCTCGCCGCGCTCGTGTGCCCCATGGCCATCCTCGCCGTCGGCGTCCTCCGCCGCGCGCGGGTCGGCGTGCGCCTCGCCGTGGGCCCCGACGTGGGACTCCTCGCCGGCGCGCTCCTCTGGTGGTGCGTCCTCCAGCTCGGCGTCCTCGGTGCGTTCGGCGCCGTTCTCCGCGCGAAGACGCATCATCACGGCCTCGCCGGCGCGACGTTCGCCATCTTCGCGCTCGTCTCGGGCGTGGTGACGGCCCTCCTCGCGCTCCGCGGCGCGCGAGCGCTGGGGCGTGCGGACGAGAGCGTGCAGCGGATCGCGCTCGTCGTCGCGGCGTTCGCGGCGTTCGTCGCGATCGTGCTCGTCGGGGTGCGGACCGCCCGATCGCCCGAGCTCGGGACGGCCGCGGCCCTGGTCGACGGCCTCGCCATCGCGGTGGCGTCGCTCTTCGCGTCGACCCACGCGCTCGCACGCGTGAAAGCGCTCGCCGCGGCCGGCGTACCGGTCACGGCGATCGTGCTGGTCCTCGGCCTCTCGACCGTGCGCACGCATCCCGAGCTCCAGGCCGACATCGTGAAGCGCGCGCCGGTCCACGCGTGGCTCCTCGGCACCGTAGGCGACGACGGAGAAGACCCGCGCGAGCCTCCTCCGGACTCACGACCGACGAGGGACCGATGACCGTGCGCGCGCGGCTCGTTCTCACCGCGCTCGGTCTCGTCCTCGCCCTCACGATCGCGCGCGTGGCCGCGGCGGACGAGGCGCCGCTCCCGGCCCTGCCCGGAGCGACGACGTCCGGGCCTCCGGCCGTCGCGATCGTCGCGGTGGGCGGCACCCGCGACGACGCGTTCGTCCTCGCCCGGGCGCTCTACACGACGCGCCTCCGCCCGAGGCGCCTCGACGAAGTGCGCGCCCGCGTCCTCGCCGGCCAGCCCGTCCCCGAGGACGCGACGCCGGACGTGAAGGAGCTCGGCGAGCTCCGCGCAGCGGTCGTCGGAGAGGACGCCGCGAGCCGAGCCGTCCTCGCCTCGCTCGCGAAGCGCCTCGGCGCGACGGCGCTCCTCGTCGTCGTGCGGGACGGCGATCCGTCGTCCGGCCCCGTCGTCGCCCGCCTCTTCCTCGCGGAGACGGGCGAGCTCGACGCAGCGCGCTACGCCCCGGTCCCGGGCGACAACGGCGTGCCGACCTGGCGCCCGACGATCGCCTCCCTCGAGCGACGCTTCCCTGCACCGAACGTGCCCTCGAGCGCGGCCACGCCGCCGCTGCCCACGGGGACGGCGAAAACGCAGCCGTTCCTCGGGGAGCCGCGGAAGGCCGAGGCGTCGAAGCCGTTCTACACCTCCCCCTGGCTCTGGGGCTCGATCGGAGCGGCCGCCCTCCTCGGGGGCATTTTCTACGTCGCCTCCCGAGACACGAGCGCCGACACGATCCATCTTCAGGTGCAGCTCCCCCGCTGAGACGGTCTCGACACCTCCTCCGGCGCTCGAGCATCCCAATCCTCGAGCCCTGATGGCGTCCCGTCTTCTCCGCTTCGTCCTCGCGTTCGTCTTCGCGCTCGCCTTCGCGGGCGGCCCGGGGCTCGCGCGCGCAGAGGACCCGGCGACGGCGGTGCAGCCGGCGGACGTGCCGCTCGTCGTGTCGTCCGCCCAGGTGACGGTCCCGCCCGTGCCCGCGGGGTACGTCATCGAAGAGCGCGGGTGGCTCAGGTTCTCGTATCCGCCCGCGGCCAAGGAGCGTGTCGAAGGCATCCTCCGAGACGCGGACTCCGTGAAGGCCGATCTCGCGGAGCTCCTCGGGCAGCCCGTCCTCGATCACGTCGAGGTCCGCGTTGCCCCGACGTTCTCCGACATGGCGCGCCTCGCGCCCGTCGGCGCGCCGGTCCCCGAGTACGCGAGCGGCATCGCCTACAACGGGATGCATCTCGTCCTCCTCACGATGATGGCGCCGCGCGGCTCGGACGCGACGGACCTCGATGCCGTCTTCCGCCACGAGCTCGCGCACGTCGCGCTCGAGGACGCGGTCCGCGGTCATCACGTCCCGGTGTGGTTCAACGAGGGGCTGGCGGTGAACTTCGCGAGCGAGCGCCTCGCGCGAACCTACACGCTCGCGCAGGCGACCCTCCAGGGCACCCTCCTCCCCCTCGCCGACCTCGAGCGCTCGATGGGGAAGACGACCGACGAGGTCCCCATCGCGTACGCCGAGAGCGCGGACTTCGTCCACTTCCTCCAGCGCCGCACCGATCGCGTGCGCTTCGCCTCGCTCATCTCGCGCGTCAGCGAGGGGCAGACGTTCGACCGCGCGGCGACCGACGCCTACGGCGCCGACCTCCGCAAGCTCGAGTACCAGTGGCGGAGCGATCTCGAGAAGCGCTTCTCGGTGCTGCCGATCCTCACCGGCGGCGGGTTCGTCTGGGTCCTCGTGATGGGCGGCCTCGTCTACGCGTACGTGAAGAAGCGGCGCCGCGCGAAGAAGATCCTCGATCGCTGGGCGCACGAAGAGGCGCTCGAGGACGCGCGCGCCGCGCGTCGCGCCGAGCTCGAGCGCGAGGAGGTGCTCGGCTTCGCTGGATCGGCCGCGCTACGCCGCCCGCAGAAGATCGAGCACGACGGCCACTGGCACACGCTCCATTAGCTCGGCGCGTTCACCGCGGGAGGACGGTGGGGCAGCCCGCGATGATGCGGACGGAGAGCACGTCGCCTGCGAGCACGCGCTCGCAGGTCTGACCGAGGAGCGTGACGCGCTTGCCGTCGATCGACCAGCCGTCGACGGGGTCCTTCGGGACGACGGCCCCGTCGAGGTAGACGTTCACGAGGTCCGGCGAGGCAGGGTCGGCGCTGAGGTCGTACGTGCAGGTCGCGACGATCCTCGCGGCGACCTTCTTGAGGGCGTCGAGTATCTGTCCCTTGTCGTCCACGCGGTAGTACTTCGGCGATCCCGGGAGCGGCGTGCCGCCCGCGACGGCGACTTGATCGAGCAGCGAGGCGTAGGCGCCGCTCCCGGGGATCCCGATCACGTAGAGCGGGATGCCGGCTTGCGCGTAGCTGCGCGCCGCGGTGACGGTCGCGCTCGCGTCGAGGCAGTTCTCCGGACCGCCTGTGGGCGCCTCGCAGCAGTTCAGCCCGGCCGGACAGACGCCTTCCATGTTCGGGAGACACTGGTCGATCGTGCACGTCGCGCTCCCGTTGCAGTTCGGCGCGCCGTCGGTCGCGAGGATGACGAACGTCTTGCCCGCGATCGCGCGAACCGTCGGGAGGAGCGCCGCGAGCGAGGCCGAGGTCGGCGTCCCGCCGCGAGGCGCGACGTTGGTGACGGAGACGAGCGCGGACGTCGTCGGGCCGTCGGCCCCGCTCGCGGACGGCGGGTCACCGTCGCGCGTGACGAGCACCTCTCTGCCCGGCGCGCACACGTCCGACAGCGCGGGGTACATCGCCGCGCCGAACCGCGCGCGCGGGCCGAGGCCACGCGCGAGCGCGGCGACCGTGCTCCGGACGGCGTCCCACTTGCCGTCCTCCGACATGCTGCCCGAGCGATCGAGGATCAGGTAGAGGTTCGGGGGATCGGTGAAGAGCGGGACGTCGACGCAGTCGCACGACGAGCCGTCCGCCTTCGTCCCGCATCCCGGGAGTGACACCCCGCCATCCCCGCCGAAGCCGCCGCCGGAGACGGGACCGGACGGGCCCGGGCTCGACGACTCGGACGCGGGCGGAGGGCGGTCGACGCTGCCGCATCCGACGCTCCAGGCGAGCGATGCGAGCGCCGCGAGGGCGACCGCGCGACCGAGGACGGACAGACCGGCGCGCGTCTCCACCCGAAAAAGGTAGCCGAAAGGTAGCGCAGGCGCGATAGCACGGAAGATGCGCGCGCCGGCCTCGGTTGAGGTCTCGGCCTTTGCACCTCGCACCTCCACCGTGGAACAAGAACGAGAACGGAAAGCGGCCCTCCGCGGGCGCCTCGTGCGGCTCCGCGGCGCTCTCTTCGCGCTCGTGGCGCTGCTCTACGTCGCGACGTGGCCGGGCGCGCCGCTCCGCAGCCTGGCGATCGAGCTCGTCCCGGTGGTCCTCCCCGTGCCCGAGACGATCCGCGAGCGCGACGGGGCGCTCGACGTCGTCGTGCGCGCGGCAGGAGGGGGACCGCTCGCGAGCGTGGAGGTCCGCGCCTATGCGATCCTCGACGGCCGCGCGTTCGCCGCCGGACACGCGACGACGGACGACGAGGGCGTCGCGAAGCTCGCCTCTCTGCCGCGGGCGGAGCACTGGATCGTCGCCGAGTCGAAGGGGCGCGCGCGCGCCTCGCAGATGGTCGTCGTCGTCGCCGGCGCGCGTCGCCTCGATCTCGAGCTCGGCCCCGAGCACGTCCTCGAGGTCCGCGTCCGGACGGAGACCGGCGAGCCCGTGGGCTCGGCCGAGCTCGAGGTCCGAGGCGGGGACCCGTTCCCGGTCGGTGCGCGCACGGACGCGTCGGGCGTCGCGCGCGTGGGCCGCCTCGGAGACGGGCCGTACGTCGTGGTCGCGCGCGCGGCCGGGTTCGAGGAGGTGACGCGGCGTCGCGTGCCGGAGGGGGAGCCCCTCGTCGTGACGCTGGGGAAGAACGGCGCGATCGTCGTTCGGGTCGTCTCCGAGCGAGGCGAGTCCGTCCCTGGCGCGCGGGTCCTCGTCGCGTCGCCGGCGCTCTTCCCGGCGCGCGTCGCGGAGACGACGAACGAGGGCGTCGTCCGGCTCGGAGGGCTCTCTGCCGGCTCGTACGCGCTCCGCGCGGTGAAGGGACAGCTCGCCTCCGCGATCGAGATCGGCGTCCCCGTCGCGAAGGGCGAGGAGAAGGAGGTGGAGCTCCGCCTCCTCCCGGGCGCGATGATCACGGCGCACGTCGTCGACGCCACGTCGCGCGACGGCGTCCGCGAGGCGCGCGTCACGCTCGTCGAGGGTGGGCTCTCCCCGTTTCCGATCGAGGGTGTGACCGATCGTCTGGGGAAGATCGTCCTCGGTCCGATCGCGCGCGGGGGGGCCACGCTCTCCGCGCGTGCCGATGGCTTCGTCGCGCGGGGCGCGGTGAAGGTCGACGATCCAGCGCCGGCCGACGTCGAGATCCCGCTCCTCCGCGGCGGCGCGCTCGTCGGCCGCGTCGTCGATGCGCGCGGCTTCCCGATCGACGGCGCGACGATCCGCATCGTCGGCACGGATCTCGACGGTATGCCGGTCGACGAGGAGCCGTCCGCGCGATCGTTCCGCGACGCGCACTTCCAGGCCGCGCTGGCGGGACCGTCGCCGCTCGTCCCCGCCGGCGAGCTCGGCGTGATGCCGGGGCCGGTGCCGCCGATCCCGCATGGCCCGGCGCCCGGCGCGGGGCTCGCCTTCGCGTCCCCGAGCTCGCGTCTCGCCGGCGAGGCCGAGCCGTGGGTCAGCGCGCGGGACGGCACGTTCCGCTGCGCGCCGGTGACGCCCGGACGCGTGCGCGCGCTCGTCCGCCATCCGCAATACGTCGAGGCGATGAGCGAGATCGTGCAGCTCGTCCCGGAGGGCGAGGCGAAGGTGTCCGTCGTCCTCCAGCGCGGCGGCGTGCTCGAGGGCAAGGTCGTCGACACGCGCGGGCGTCCGGTCGCCTCCGCGCACGTCACGCTCCTCGCGACGCGCGGGAGCCTCGAGCGCGTCGCGCGTACGGCGAGCGACGGCTCGTTCGCGTTCGCCTCCGTCCCCGACGCGCTCACGGTGCTCGTCTCGCGTGACGAGGACGTCACCCAGACCGCGGCCCGCGCGGAGGTCGACGTGCCGGAGGGAGGGCGCCGTTCGCTCGTGATCACGCTGCCCGAGCCGAGACCCGCGCTGCCGGTGCGCGTCCAGGACGACCGTCGCCGCGGCGTCGACGCGGCGCAGGTCTCCGCCGTCTCGCTCGACCCGAACGAAGCCGTCCGTGTGACCGCCTTCACCGACGCGCGGGGAGAGGCCCAGCTCGCGGGCGCGCGCGGCCTCGCGCTCCGGGTCGAGGTGCGAGCGCCTGGTCGCGCGGTGAAGGTGATCGTCACGACGGCGGACACGGCGACGCTCGACGTCGAGCTCCCGCCCTCCGAGTCGGTCACGGGCGAGATCTGGGCGAATCGGCGCGAGACGATCGAGGGCGCCGAGGTCGTGCTCCAGACGGAGACGGGCGCCAGGACGGCCCGCACGAACAAGGAGGGGGCCTTCACGATCGGCGATCTCGCGCCGGGGCCCGCCCGCCTGCGCGTCCGAGCGAAGGGACGCGCCGCCCTCGAGAAGACGATCCAGGTCGAGGCCCGCTCCGGGCGGCGCGCGACCGAGATCGGGAAGCTCGAGCTCGCCGAGGCGGGCGTCGTCGAGGGCACCGTGGTCGACGGTCGCGGAGATCCGGTCCCCGGCGCCCGCGTCGCGCGCGACTCCGTGCCGACGTACCTCCCCGTCGGTGCGACGCTCTCCGGGATGGCCACGTGCGACGCCCGCGGCGCCTTCCGTCTCGAGGACCTCGCGGAGGGCACCGTCACGCTCGAGGCGTACGCGCCGGACGTGGGCCGCGCGCGCGTCTCCGGCGTGCGCGTCGTCTCGGGTCGCACGACCGATCGGGTGCGGATCGTGCTCCTCCGCGAGGGCGGCGCCTCGGGCGAGCCGCTCGCGACCGGCGGCGTGGCGGTCACGCTCGGCGAGGCCTCCTCGGGCGAGGAGGGGGGCGCCGAGGTGGTCGTCGCGGCGGTGGCGGAGGGGAGCGAGGCCGAGCGCGGCGGGCTCCTCGTGAACGACGTCCTGCTCGAGGTCGCGGGGGCGAAGGTCCGTACCATGACCGACGCGCGTGCGCGTCTCTCGGGGCCGGTCCACGACGACGTGGTGCTCCGCGTCCGGCGCGCGGACCGCGTGATCGTGCTCCGCGTCGCGCGTGAGCAGGTACGGCGCTGATCGTCGAGATCGGCTAGGGTGAAGCGAGGTGACCACGGAGACGCGCGACCCGCTCGGCCTCGTCGGCGTGACGCTCGACGGCCAGTTCGACGTCGGCGACGTCGTCGGCGAGGGCGGCTTCGGTGTGGTCTACAAGGGGCGCCATCGCGGGCTCGAGCAGCCCGTCGCGATCAAGGTCCTCAAGGTCCTCTCCGTCGACGACCAGCGGATGCAGGAGGACCTCTTCGCCAAGTTCCGCGAAGAGGCGCGGCTCCTCTACACCCTGTCGCAGGAGTCACTGAACATCGTCCGCGCGATCCACTACGGATCCGTCACGACGCCGAGCGGGCTCTGGGCGCCGTACATGGTGCTCGAGTGGCTCGAGGGCCGCTCCCTCGCCGAGGACGTCGTCGCGCGACGCCAACGCGGCATGCGCGGGCGGTCCGTGGCCGAGACGCTCGACCTCCTCGAGCCGGTCGCGGCAGGCCTCTCCGTCGCGCATGCGCGCAAGGTCGCGCATCGCGACATCAAGCCGGCGAACGTGTTCCTCGCCCGCGCCGAGCAGGGCCAGCGGGTGAAAGTCCTCGACTTCGGCATCGCGAAGCTCGTCCAGGAGGGGGAGACGAGCGGGACCCGGAGCGCGCTCGGCGCCTTCACGTGGCTCTACGCAGCCCCCGAGCAGATCGATCCGCGCGTCGGGCCGACGGGGCTCGCGACCGACGTCTACGCGTTCGCGCTGCTCGCGACCGAGCTCCTCACGGATCGCGAGCCCGTCGACGCGAAGGACGTGATCACGATCATGAGGGCCTCGCAGGATCCCCTCGTGCGCCCGACGCCGCGTCAGCGAGGCGCGGCGGTGCCCGACGACCTGGAGATCGTCCTTCGTCGCGCGCTCGCGATCGATCCGCGGGCGCGCTTCCAGACGATCCAGGAGCTCTGGACCGCGCTCGCGAAGGCGCGCTCGTCGACGAGCGTCGTGTCCTCCGCTCAGGTTCCCACGGTGACGGGCTCGATGCTCGCCACGCAGGGACGACGCGCCGCGGACGCGACGGGGCCGCGCATGCCACCCGCCTCGCTGCCGACCCCCGTCCTGATGACCCCGCCCGCGACGGCCTCGTCTTTCGCGAATCCTGGTGCGACGGGTCCGCACGGGCATCCCCCCCTACCACCTCCGGGCAGCGCGCCGCTCCAGCAGGGCGCGTGGGCGACGGCGCCGCGACCCTGGCCTCGTCAGCCGCATCCCGACGCGGCGACGAACAACGTCGTGTGGCTGGCCGTCGTCGCCGTGGTCGCGAGCCTCCTGCTCGTCGGAGCGTGCGGCCTCATCCAGACCTGCTCGGGTTAGGTCTTCGTGACCTCGGCCGCGAGGAGGATCGCGCGCATGTCCTCCGGCATGCGGAGGAGCGCGTGCGAGGCGTCGATGCAAGCGAGCCGGGTGTAGCCGGTCGCGATCGGAACGTCGCCCCGCGTGATCCGGTAGCCGAAGCGGAGCGATACGGTGCGGAGCTCCGTCAGCGTCGTCTCGACGAGCAGCTCGTCGTCGAAGCGCGCGGGGGCTTGGTATTTCGCGTGCGCCTCCACCACGGGGAGGTGCACGCCTTTGCCTGCCCAGTCCGCGTACGTCACGCCGCGCGCGCGAAGCCACTCGACGCGACCGTGCTCGAAGTACGTGAAGTAGCTGCCGTGGTGCACGATCCCCATGAGGTCCGTCTCGAAGAAGCGGACGCGCATGCGCGTGCGGGTGGAGGCGCGGGAGGGGTCGATCGCCGTCACGCGAGCGCCCTTAGCACGCGCCGGTGCTAGAGTCCCCGCGATGACCGAGCGTCGGCGCCTCCCCGTCCTGAACCAGCCGCCGGAGGCAGGCGGGGGCAGCGCGCCCGAGGGGGAGGACGACGAGACGCGGCCGCCGTGGCAATGGATCGGCTTCGGCGTCGTCGCGATCTTCGCCGCCTGGCTCCCGCTCGCCGCGGCGGCGGGCGCGCTCGCGCGTCGCGCGTTCCAGGCGGCGTTCGCCGAGGGCGCGACGGAGGCCGACGTCGCGCGGGCGCTCGCGGCGATGTCCAGCGGTGAGCGCATCCGCTTCACGCTCTCGCAGGCGCTCCCGCAGGTCCTCGCGCTCGCGCTCGCGGCGTTCGCTGGCGGCTTCCTCGTCGGTCGGTTCGGCAAGGGCACGCGGCCCCGTGAGGCAGCCCTCGCGGGAGGGGCGACGGCGCTGATGGCGACGGCGCTCACCGTGCGCGGGCTCGAGCTCGCGTGGGTGACCGTCGCGACCGTGGCGATCACGGCGACCGTCGCGATCGGCTTCGCCGCGTGGGGTGGGCTCGTCGGCGTGCGACGTCGCGGCTCGCGTCAGAGCGCCCTGTAGATCGGCGAGCCGCGGACGACGCGGAGCTGCGCCTTCGTCACGACCGCGGTGCGGAGGGGCCCGTCGGGCGCCATCAAGTTGTCCGCCGCCGCGCAGGCCTTCGCCCGCGTGTCGCACGTCTCGGTGTCGGAGAGCAGATCGAGCGTGCCGTCGTCGTCCTGCGTGTGGAGGAGGCCGACGAAGTGACCCAGCTCGTGCAAGATCGTGGTGGCGTCGTTCGTCGCGTTCCCGTCTGGGTAGAGCGCGACCGCGACGCCAGAGCGCACGGTGCCGGGGAGGTTCGCCGTCCCGGGCATCCCGACGGAGTAGCCGAGGAGGGGGGCGCCTCCGCCGTACGACATCTCGTTCGTCAGCACGATGTGGAGCGCCTGGTCGTCCTCGGCGGTCGCCTGCGCGACGAGCGCGGCGCGCGCGTCTCCCGTCGTGGCGCTCCGGAACGCGCCGTCGATCACGTGGAACGACACCCTCCCACGCCCGATCCCGAAGAGACGCTCGAGCTCGGTGAAGAACGTGTCGATCCGCCGGCCGAGCGAGACGTCGCGCGCGAGCGAGCCCGCACGGAGCTCGTGGAGCGGCTCGGGATCGTGCACGCGGAGCCCTTCCGGCACGTAGACGTGGACGTCGAGGGTGCCGCCTGCGAACGTGCCCTCCTTCGCTCTGGCCTGCTGGATGCGTACGGTGACGCGGAGCGGCGAGGTGACGGGGGTTCCGGTTCGGCCCGCCTTTCCGGTCTTGTCGACGGGCGCGTCGGCCGGCACGTCCAGGCCTCCGGCCACGAGCGTCCACCGTCCCGCCGAGATCGGAGCGTCGTTCATCGGAACGGAGATCGCCGACACGCCACGGCTCCCGAGGGCGAGGTCCGTCTCCGCGCCGCTCGGCCTGTAGTCGCGCACGAGGAGGTCACCACGCGGGTCGGCGAGCGAGGCGATGCCGACCCGACTCGAGCCCGGCCCGACGACGCTGACGTTGAAGCCGAGCGCGCCGTTCGGGACGTCGAACGCGACCTCCGCGCCGGGCGTGACGTCGCCCAGGTCCACCGTGAGCTGGGAGCCGCCGTCGTCCTCCGCGTCCGTCCCGTCCTTCGTCTGGGCGGGGCCTCCCTCGGCGCCGAGGTCGTACGGGGCGGCGACGCACGCCGTGGCGAGGCACGCGAGGAGGATCGCCACCGCGGAGCGCATCGCGAAGGGGCCAGCAAGGCCTGTTCCACGAGGGCCGTCCGAGATCCTCGCGCCGCCGCGCCGCTGCGTCCTCGATCACGCTCGGGAATGGACCAGGCGCCCGAGCCCGCTCGATCTCGCGTCCGCGCCCGTGCTATCCCGTCCGCGATGTTCTGTCTGACGGTGTCGACCGACGCGGCATGGGCGCTCGCCGCTGCGCGCGATCTCGACGCCGTGCTCGTCGACCACGCCCACTGCGAGATGAAGGCGGCGACCAACGCGCTCTCGCTCGCCGTCCGCTGGCCGAGCGACCTCGCCCTCGTGCGCGCGCTCACGGAGCTCGCCCGCGAGGAGCTCGATCACTTCCATCGCGTCGTCTCGTTCCTCGAGCGACGCGGCCTCCCGCTCGGGACGCCGCCGGTCGACGACTACGCCGCCGCCCTCCGCAAGGCAACCCGCGCGCTCCCGTCCCACGATCTCCCGCCCGCCGTCGACCGGCTGCTCGCCTCGGCTCTCATCGAGGCGCGCTCCTGCGAGCGCTTCAAGCTGCTCCTCGAGGTGCTGCCTGCGGCCGTCGACGAGGAGCTCTGCGAGTTCTACCGCGAGCTCTTCGAGGCGGAGGCGCGCCACTATCGCACGTACGTCGATCTCGCGATCATGGCGTCCCGTCTCCCGGAGGGCGATGCCCCGTCGGTCGTCGGCGCGAGGCTCCGCGCCATCGCGGAGGCGGAGGGCGCGATCGTGTCGTCCCTCGCCGAGAGAGGCGACCGCGCGTCGGTGCACGGCTGATGGGCGATCCCGCGCTCGAAGACCTCGGACGGCTCGACGCCGACGTGCGCCGCGCAGCCTCGCTCCTCGCGGACGAGGCGAGCGAGCTCGGGACCGAGGAGGGCCGCGCGCGCGCGCACGCGGCCGACCCATGGTCTCGCCTGCGTCATGTCGCCGGTGCAAGCACCTACGCCGCGCTCGGCTCGCTCGCGGCGGCCCCCCACGAGGTGCTTCATCGTGACGCGCTCCTCCGGTGGATTCACGAGCTGACGCAGGCGCGCATCGGTCGCGACCTCTTCCTCGAGGACGTGTCGCGCGAGCACGCCGCGCGGGCCTCCGAGCCGGCGCTCCTCCGGAAAGAGGGCCGCGCCGCGCTCTCGCTCGATCCGTCGACCTCCACGCCTCTGGAGCAGGGGCGGTCCCACGGCGACTCGTTCGCCTCGGCGATGAGCGCCTTTCTCCGCGCCTCGGACGAGGTTCGGGCGCGCACCGCCCTCGAGCGGGCATCGTCGCTCGCAGCGCCCGTCGCCGCGGTCCGGCGGGAGCGACGCGCGCGACGCGCCGAGGTCGCGCGTCGGCTCGGGCTCGCGCACGCCGCCGCGCTCGTCTTCCCGGACGTCGCCGAGACCGACCCCTCGGGAGCGATCCTC
>JALHPN010000064.1 GCA_022842465.1 Polyangiaceae bacterium
GCCGCGCCGGTCCACACCGCCGCGCCCGAGAACGTCGAGGCGAAGCCCGCGCCGCTGAGGACGGCGCCGCTCGCGTACGTGAACTTCAAGGTCGCCCCGAAGCTCCCGACGCCGAAGGACGAGCGCAGGGCGACGGTGCTCACGTACCTCATGACCGACGACACCGCCCATCAAAGCCCGCATTCGCAGGTGATGCTCGACATGATGAAGGCGGAGACGCCCGTCGGCATCCACAGCATCGTCTTCCGCGACGGCAAGGAGAACGGTGACAGCCGCCTCTACTACATGCGCGCGAAGAACGACTGGCGAGCGCCCGAGGGACCCGGCGCGACCGAGAGCCTCCTCGCGCCCGGCCTCACCGAGGTCCAGTCGAACCATCCGAAGGTCCTCGAGCAGATCGTCCAGTTCGCGTTCGACAACTACCAGAGCAAGCGCCGCTACCTCGAGATCTACACGCACGGCGGCGGCGTCCTCGGAATAGGCACCGACAGCTACAAGACGGACCTCGACGGCAACCGCATCAACGGCGGCCGCATCATCTCGCCTGCCGACTTCGGCGGCGCCCTCCGCACGGCGCTCAAGGGGCGCACGCTCGACGCGATCTACTTCCGCTCGTGTCTCATGGGGAACGTCGAGGCGCTCTACGAGCTCCGCGGGACGGCGAAGTACGCCATCGCCTCGCAGCTCGCGAGCTACTCGACCGAGAACTCGAACATCACGATGACGAAGATGTTCCAGGAGATGGCCGCGGAGGACAAGGCGCCGGAGGAGATCGCGAAGCGCATGGCGATCCAGGCCTACGCGAAGAGCTTCCAGACGCCCGACGGCAAGCGCAGCGGGTACAAGAGCATCGTCGCAGCGGACCTCGGCAAGGTCGACGAGCTGAAGTCGGCGCTCAACGTCCTCGTCCGCAACCTGAAGGCGGTCATGCCAGCGGAGCGTGCGGCGATCATCGCGGCCTACGACGCGTCCGACACGATGAACAAGCTCACGATGGGCGACCTCTGGAGGTTCACGCGCGAGCTCCAGGAGCGCGTCCAGGATCCGGGCGTCCAGGCCGCCGTCGCCCGCGTCCGCTCGGCCCAGCGCGGCGTCATGATCCACGCGAAGGACTCGGGCGGGAACGACATCGGAGGGCTCTCGATCTTCATGCCGCGCCGCGCACAGGTCCAGACGCTGATGGAACGGACGAAGTACCGGACGAGCCGCTTCGCGAGGGATACGGGCTGGATCGACTTCCTCGAGTCGATCGCCGAGCCCGAGGCGCAGGGCGCCCCCGTCCTCCAGGTCGAGCGCGACCTCGACTGACTCGAGGACGTGGCGCTGCGCACGCCTTGCGTGTCGGCGCGCCGGGTGCGGGGGGCGCGAGAGGAAGTACGTTGCGTTTCGTAGCGGCCGCCCTGGTCCACGGCTTGCCCCTCGACGGCGTGTGGGGCCTCTGCGAAAGAGCCGCGTCCGTCACCCCATCCTACGGCTGGACGTCTTGTCGGAGGATGGGAGACGGACGGGGACAGAGCGCGTCTTCTGTCGCTCCCGTCGAGCTTCGGTGTCGACCGACGCGTGCGCGGGCTGTCGCTGCCGCGACCCGCTCCAGGGTGACCCCTCGACGTCCGTGGACTGCACCATCGCGACGGACGAGCGACATCGTGTGCCAGACCCGACGGGTGAGCGCCTGGAGATCGGCGCCCTCCTCTCTGCGGGCGTCACCGTCGTCGACCAGACCGCGTCCGCGTCCTATGCGCTTCGCGTGCTCCGGTGCGATGACCGACGGTCGATCGGGGTGGTCGACGGCGAACGATGCCTCGTCGGGCTCGTCCACGAGACGACGCTGGTGAGAGTCGCCCGCGTCGCGGGCTCTCTGCCGACGATGGAGGTGGCCGAGGACAAGACGCGTGGTCCGCCGACGCCGATGGCGCTCCACGAAGCGACACCCGTGCGGGTCGCGCTTCGCGTCCTCGCGTCGCGCCATCTCCGAGAGGCGATCGTCGTGTGCTCGGCAGGGCAACCGCTCGGCGTCTTCCGCGACGTCGATGCCCTCCGCTGGCTCGCGCAGGCACGCCACGGACACCTCGATTCGGCCGCGAGAGAAGAAGAAGAGAAAGAAGAGGAGCTCATGGATGCCAGCCAGGCCCGTTCCCGCATCTTGTCGGATCACGAGAGCCTGCGTGAGCAGCTACGGCGCGTCGCGAGCCGCGCCCACGCAGCCGTCCGGGACGAGAGCCTCCGTCCTCGCGTGCGCGAGGCCCTCGCCGACCTCCGAGCCGAGCTCGAGAAGCACCTGACCTTCGAGGAGGGCACCTTGACCCCGTTGCTCCAGGCCGCAGACGCATGGGGAGGAGTCCGCGTGGAAGACATGACGAAGGACCATGCCGGTCAGCGGGCCATCCTCGTCGCGCTCACCGAGGACGCCTCCGAAGGGGCGCGGAGCATGCCGGCGCTGGCCGAGGAGCTCGACTGGTTCGTCGAGAGCCTCGAGCGCGACATGCGCGCGGAAGAGGAGAGGCTGCTCTCGTCGGCCGCGCTCGGAGACGAAACGGTCGTCGAAGATCAGACGGACGGCTGAGCGAGGACGCTCGACGACCCACCGTCGCTCGGACGGTGCAAAAGGCGGACGACCGTGCCAAGGTTCCCGTCGATGGCAGGCAACGTCGTCAACCTGAACCGCTTTCGGAAGAAGAAGCAGCGCGAAGAGAAGGCGAAGCAGGCCGAGATCAACCGCATCCGGCACGGCCGAACGAAGGCCGAGAAGGAGCGCGAGCGGACCGAGCGCGAGCGCGCCGCGCGGGCGCTCGAGGGTAAGCGGCTCGAGGATCCGGCGTCGTCCGAGCCGCCCGCCGAGGGGTGACGGCGCGTCGCGCGGCGAGCCGCTACGTCACAGGGACTTCAGGTACTCGAACAGCGCATCCTTGTCTCCCGGCGCGAGCTGCGTTCCACGCGCCGTTGTGCCCGACGCTCCTGAGTGACGAAGCGATCGAGGTGGTCCGCGCGCTCGTGCTCCGTCTGTGATGGTAGGCTGAGCGCCCCTTGGAACGCGTAAGGCGCCCTCTCCCGCCCCTGCCCGCCCCGTCGCCGCTCGCGCCGCCGGAGGGCTTCGCCGCGCGCCTGGCGAGCGTGGGCGCGACGCTCGACGACGCCAAGCTCCGGGCGCTCGGGGACTACCTCGCGCGCCTGCTCGCCGTGAACGAGCAGATGAACCTGACGGCGGTGACGGAGCCCGACGTCGCGTGGGAGCGTCACCTCCTCGACGCGCTGACGCTCGTGCCGCTGCTCGACGAGGTGCCTGCCGGCGCGCGGCTCGTCGACGTCGGCTCGGGCGGCGGGATCCCGGGGCTCCCGCTCGCGATCGCGCGGCCCGACATCGATGTCGTCCTCGTGGAGTCGACGCAGAAGAAAGCGGCGTTCCTCGAGGCCGTCGCCGAAGCGCTCGGCCTCGCCAACGTCACCGTCCGGGCCGAGCGCGCCGAGCAGCTCCTCCGCGGGCAGCTCGCGGGCGCGTTCGAGGTCGTCACCGCTCGCGCCGTCGCGCGGCTGGCCGCCCTCGTGCCCCTCACGGTCCCCTTCCTCGCCCCCGGCGGGCTCGCGCTCCTCGTGAAGGGTCAGCGGGCCGAGGAGGAGCTCGCCGAAGCGGGCCCGCTCCTCGCGCGCCACCGAGCGACCCACGAACGGACCGTGCCGACGCCGACGGGACGCATCGTCGTCCTCCGCCGCGCGGCTCGCTGAGAGCCGCGCGAAGGCGCGAAGGCGAGGGGCGCGCTCAGGAGCTCCGCGTCTTGAAGTTGCGGTTGAAGGACTCGTGGTTCTTGTGCATCGTCACCTGGTACGTGAACCCGGTGCCCTGCTCGCCCATGAGCGCAGACCAGTGGAGGAAGAAGTACCAGAGGCGGTACCAGCGCTCGCCGTACGCCTTCACGACCTCCTCCTTGTTGGAGGCCCAGAGGTCGCGCCACGCGCGGAGCGTCAGGATGTAGTGCGAGCTCATGCGCTCGACGTCGGAGATCTCGAAGCCGGCCTTCTCCGCCGCGCGGATCATGCTCGAGAGCGGGAGGCTCGCGTCGGCGCCCGGGAAGATGTAGCGCGCCATGAAGAGCGCCCAGATGAGATCCTCGGGGCGGAGCGAGAGCGCCGTCATCGGGTTCTGGGGGCTGTAGAGGTTCCGGATGCCCGTCCACTGGAGGACGAAGAAGCCGTCGTCCTCGAGGAGGGAGTGGACCTTGTCGAAGTAGGTCGAGAGGTTCTTGATGCCGACGTGCTCGACCATCTCGAGGCTGACGATCTTGTCGAACTTGCCCTGCACGTTCCGGTAATCGCGGACCTCGACCTTGGCGAGGTCCGAGACGCCGTACTTCTTGATGCGGTCGGTCCCGAAGTCGACCTGCTCCTGGGCGAGCGTGACGCCGTAGGTCTTCGCGCCGAACTCGCGCGCCGCGCGGGCGACGAAGGTGCCCCAGCCGCAGCCGATGTCGAGGAGGGTCTCGCCCTTCTTCAGCTGGAGCTTCTCGCAGCAGCGGTCGATCTTCTTGTACTGCGCGTCCTCGAGCGAGGTCTCGGGCGTGTCGTACCAGGCCGCCGTGTAGACCATGGCCTCGCCGAGGCACCAGCCGAAGAAGTCGTTCCCGCGGTTATAGTGCTCGCCGACGATGCGGCTGTCCTGCTTCTTCGAGTGGATCAGCACCTCGGGGAAGAAGTTGGTCGCCGCCCACTTGAAGTGACCCTCCGTGAGCCGGAACGAGACGACGTCGTGCCGCGCGTGGAAGAACGCTTCCCACTTGTCGGCGGGGATGTCGACCCGACCGTCGATGTACGCCTCGTAGAGGTCGGACATCGGGACCTTCTTGCCCGACCACTGGGTCGCCAGGTTGCGGTCCGAAAACGTCAGGAAATCACTGGGGCTCGGCTTCATGCGGGTGCGGTCTCCGATCGCCGGCCCTCTCTAAACGCGCGAGGCCGCGTCGACAACCTCCGCGTGACGGGGGGGTGTCATTTCCCGCCCAACCCCCCGGTTTCCCTCCCCATCCCGTGCCCGTGCCCGTGCCCGTGCCCGTGCCGGCCGCAGACCGTGATCGCGCGAGTCCTCACGTCCATGGCGCTCCTCGAATAGGCTCGCGACCGATCCTCGACATGCTCCGCCGACTCCTGAACCGCCTGAAGTTCGAGCTCGAACGCTTCGTGGTGCGGAGCCCTCTCCACCGGCTCGCGTTCATCGCCGTGCTCATCGGCGTCGTGTCGCTCGTCGCGGGGTACCTCGCGCGGTGGCTCGGAGCCCCCTTCGCGACGGACGGCGACGCGGTCTGGTGGGCGTTCCTCCGCCTGACCGACCCCGGCTACCTGGGTGACGACCAGGGCGCGATGCTCCGCACCATCTCGACCGTCGTCACGGTGCTCGGCTACGTCCTCTTCCTCGGCGCGCTCATCGCGATCATGACCCAGTGGCTCAACGCGACCATGGCGCGCCTCGAGAGCGGGCTCACGCCGATCGCTGCGAACGACCACGTGCTCATCCTCGGCTATTCGAGCCGAACGGCCGCCATCGTCCGCGAGCTGCTCCTCTCCGAGGCGCGCGTCGAGCGCTTCTTGAAGGCGCGCGGCGCCCGGAAGCTCAAGATCGTCATCCTCGCCGATCTCGTCGACGTGCAGGTCGTCCAGGACTTGAAGGACCGTCTCGGTGCGCTGTGGCGTCCTCGTCAGATCGTGCTGAGGACCGGCTCGCCGCTCCGGATCGATCACCTCCACCGCGTCGACTTCCTCCACGCGGCAGCCATCCTGCTCCCGTCGCACGAGCTCGAGGGGGAGACGTCGGCGCCCGACGGGCGCACGATCAAGGCGCTCCTCGCGACCTCCTCGTCGAGCCGAGCGCTCGCGGCGGAGAAGCTCCCGCTCGTCGTCGCCGAGATCGCGGACGTCCGCCGCGCCTCCGTCGCGGAGCGCGCCTACGGCGGTCCGATCGAAGTGCTCGCGACCGATGCCCTCGTCGCGCGGTTGCTCGTCCAGACGATCCGCGAACCGGGGGTCTCCGCCGTCTACGAGGAGCTCCTCGCACCCGTGGGCACGAACGAGATCTACGTGCGTGTCGTCACGGAGATGGTGGGCAAGACGTTGACCGAGGCTGCCGCGTGGTTCGACGAGGCCGTCGTCCTCGGCGTCATCCGCCGCACGGAGGACGCGTTCGAGGCGATCCTCGCGCCGCCGTTCGGCTTCGTGATCGGCGAGCGCGACGAGCTCGTGTTCATCGCGCGCTCGTTCGAGGCCTGCGCTCCGTCCCCGGCGCCCAAGAACGACGCGCCGCTCTCGAAGGGAGCGTCCCACCACGGGTTCGTGCAGCCCGCGCATCGGCCGAAGCGCGTGCTCGTCCTCGGTTGGAACCACAAGGTGCCGGCCTTCGTCCGCGAGCTCGATCTCGACAGCGTCCAGGGCGGGCTCCACGAGGTCGACGTCTTCTCGTCGAAGCCCGTCGCCGAGCGCGCCGCGGTGATCGGCGACGACCCGCACGCGAGCGTCCGCGTCCGGCAGCTCGAAGGTGACTACACGTCACCCGGAGAGCTCGCTCGCCTCGACCTCGCTCGCTACGACAACCTCGTGTTCCTGGCGAGCGACCGTGTCGACTCGCCGTACGAGTCCGACGCGCGCACCATCCTCGGTCATCTCCTCCTCGAGGACGCGCTGAAGGGCGCCTCGAAGCGTCCGGCGATCGCGGTCGAGCTGATGAGCGCGGAGAACGTCGCCCTCCTCGGAGCGACCGACTCGGAGACCGTCGTGAGCCCCCTCATCCTCAGCCACATCCTCACGCAGGTCGCGCTCCGACGAGAGCTCCACGCCGTCTACACGGAGCTCTTCGGGACGGGCGGCGCGGAGCTCGTGCTCCGCGAGACCCGCGAGTACGGGATCCCCGCCGAGCCCGTCTCCTTCGCCGACGTCCAGGCCGCCGCGGCCGCGCGCCACGAGATCGCGATCGGCGTGCGGCGCGGCGGCGCCATCGAGCTCGTGCCCGACCGCGCGGGCCGCTTCGTGCTCGGCCCGACCGACCACGTCGTCGCCGTCACGCGCGTGGAAGAGGAGCGGCGCACGCGCGCCTCCACCTTCCCGCCCCCGCCCGGGTGATCTCAGGGGCCCACGCCGGCGACGGCGTAGCCGTAGCGGCCGTAGGTCTCGAGGTCACGACGCGAGCACGCGACCGACGCGCTCCTGAATCGTCTGTAGACGCTCGAGGTCGCGGACGATGTCGGCGCGCATGGTCCGGTCGTCCGTGTGCACCAGCTCGTTGTGGCTCGCCCTCGCGCGGAGCGCGAGCAGGTCGCGCAGGAACACCGCTTCGTCCTCGGTCAGCTCGATGCGAATCATGTCGTCGCCCCTTCTGCGATGTGCGGCATCGCCCCCGCGAAGGCCGGTGCGAGCGACGTGCCAAGCGGCAGAGGCCGAGCTTCGCGAAGAGCACGGAGCGCGCGTCGGGAACGTGACCCGAACCGGCGGGAGCGCGGGGGCGAGATCCGCGGAGCGTCTGCGCGCTCGTCTCACCAAAAAGCGTTCGCGACGCGAAACCGGGTGGCGAGCTCTCATCCGCCATGTCACTTCTGGAGAGACGAGTGGGGAGACGCGCTCCGCGGAAGCGCGCCGGTCTCGCTCGGGCCACGCATCGGAACCGTCGAAGGAGTCTCGATGTCGTTACGGGCAAAGGCGAGGGCGGATCCTGCCCTCGCGTCACGATAGGGCCGAGGCCGGCGTTCCAAGGGCTCCTCCGACTGCGGACGAGCACGACGGACGACGACGTCACCCGCGTCGTGGAGAGCCGTCGCTCTCACGATGAAAACAAGGAGCCACGGGCATCGAGGTCACGCCCTCGAATCCCGTGGCTCCGTCCATTTTGTCTCGGGAGACGGTGGGCGGCTCTAGGAGCGCGCGCCGACGTCGTCTTCGCGGAGCGCACGGCGCTCCTCGGGGTCGTCCGAGTAGTCGCGCTTGTACATGCGGAGCATCGCGAGGAAGAGGGCGACGGCGAGCGGACCGATGAGGAGCCCCATCGCGCCGAAGGCCGCGAGGCCGCCGAGCAGCGTGAAGAGCACCACCGCGCCGTGCATCCGGACGTCGTCCTTCATGAGGAGCGGCTTCACGACGTTGTCGACGAGCCCGACGACGACGACGCCCCAGATCGCCATGAAGAGCGCCGCCCAGGGGTGCCCCGTCGCGAACAGGAGCGCCGCCGCGACGAGGCAGACCGAGGCCGCCCCCGCCGCGGGGATGAAGGCCACCACGAACGTGAGCGCGAAGAAGAACATCGGATGCGGGATGCGGACGATGAGGTAGCCGACGAGCGCCACGAGCGCCTGCACGAGCGCAGTCGCGACGCTCGACACGATCACCGACTTGCAGACGCGCACGAACTCCGCCGCGAGCTCACGGGTCTGTCCGCGGCGGAGGGGGGAGATCTGATCGACCCAGGCGAGGAGGCCATCCTTGTTCGTGAGGAACAAGAACATCGCCAGCACCATCATCGTGCCCTGGAACAGGAGCGACCCCGTCGCCGAGAGCGCAGCGCCGAGGGCGATCGCCGCGCTTCCCCCCGATGCCGAGAGGCGCTCCTGGATCGCGCTCGAGATCTCCGCCGAGTCGAGCTCGAGCCGGGCGAGTCCGCGGGTCACGGTGTCCGCGAGCGAGGGGGGGAGCGTCGCGACCAGGCCGTGCATGCCGTCGCTTCGCAGCGTGTCGGCGATGAAGCGGACGGCGGCGATGGTCTCGCCGACGACGAGCGCGGAGAGCCAGACGAGCGGGCCCACCACGGCCGCGACGAACAGGAACACGACGATGCCCGCCGCGATCGAGCCGTGCCCTCGGAGGAGGCGGCTCAGCCTCGCGTGCAGCGGCCAGAGCACCATCGCGAGGACTCCCGCGAGGAAGATCGCCGAGGCGAGCGGACGGAGAACGAGGACGACGAGCGCGAACGCGCCCAGGAGCATCACGAGCAGGGCGCGCCGGGCGCCGCCTTCGGAGACGGAGGAGGTCATCGCAGGGATCGAGCGCCACGTTACGGCCCGCGTCCCTCCTGAACCAGCGGAAGCCGCTCACCCACACGAGAGCTCGACCGTCCACATGGCCGGAGCACGCAGGAAAAGCGGGAAATCCTGCCGCGTTCGCGCCGCGATGTCGCGCATCGCGCGCGCACTTGTCAGCCACTTGTAACTCGTTGTCGAACAACTTCCCGCCCCATTGCGGGGCCCTTCGAACGAGAGAACCATGAGGCCCATGATTCACACGTACCTGAATCGAGGGCTCGTCCTCACCGCCACGTTGCTGCTCGCTTCGTCCGCCTCCGCCGATACGGCGCCGGGCAAGGCCAGCGCGAACCACGGCGGCAAGGCCGACACGAAGGCGGAGGCCAAGGTCGAGAAGGCCGAAGCGAAGGTGGAGAAGACCGCCGCCGGTCTCGCCGACAAGACCGACAAGAAGGAGGAGGCCAAGCCGAGCGATCGCGCCGCGCGCCGCGCCGCGCAGCACGAGGCCCAGAAGGAGAAGCTCCGCGGCATGCTGAAGGCGCCGATGGACGAGGCGCAGAAACAGGAGCTCCGCCGCCACGCCGAGCGCGTCGCGAAGCTCGAGCGGATCAAGGCCCTCGCCGTCGAGTCCAAGGACAAGGACATCGCCGAGAAGGCCGGCAAGCTGCTCGAGAAGGAGACCGCGCGCCACGAGAAGTTCCTCGCGACGGCGGCGAAGGTCGAAGCGAAGACCGCGGCGCCGGGTGCGGCAGCGGCGGAAGGCAAGCCAGTGGCCCCAGGCGCGGCCGACGACAAGGGAGGTGCGAAGTGAAGACGACGATGAAGCTCTGGAGCCTCGGCGCGATCGCCGGCCTCGCCCTCCTCACCGCGGCTTGTGACAACAAGCCTGCCGAGACCAAGCCCGAGGACCCGGCCGCGAAGAACGGGACCACCACCGCCTCGACGACGACCGCAAACGCGGCGCCGACCACGGCTCCTGCGCCCGCCCCGGTGACGATCGCGGACGCGGACCTCGCGACGCCGGCCGACTTCGAGGAGGCTGCGGAGAAGCAGATCACCACGAAGAACTACAAGGCGGAGCTCACGACCCTCGAGAAGGAGATGGAGAAGGACGGCTCCTGACGTCCTGACCCTCGGCACGGGTCCCCCCGAGCGGCGTGCTCGTCGTCGTCCCCACGACGACCGCACGCCGTCTCCTTTTCTCGAGCGGTCGACGCGGCGTGACTCGAGGAGCCTACGGCGTCCCCGTGACCTTGCACGGCACGACCTTGCCCGCGTCGAAGCAGAGGAGCACGAGCTTGCCGCTCGAGGCCGCCTCGGGCGCCGAGGGCTTCGTGGCGGCCCAGTCGCGCGCCGCCGCCACGCTCGTCGCGAGCTTCCGCGCGAGCGCACGACGCGAGCCCCTGGTCGTGAGGAGGGCCTCGCTCTCGGCGAGCACGTTCACGAGCGCGGTCACCGCGTCGGCGCGCCGGTCGAGGCGCTTGACCTCCCCGACGGACTGCTTCGTGCACGCGGCGAGGTGCTCGAACGGCGAGGCGCCGCCGGTCACGAGCGGGTCGGCCAGGAGCGCTGCGGCGTCGCGCGCATGCCCGGCGATCCGCGACGCGGCGAACGCCGCGCCTCCCGCTCCTCGAACGCTCGCCGAGAGGGCGAGCTCGTTCACCGCGAAGACGGCGTGATCGGAGAGAGAGTCGCGCTCCGAAGAGCCCGCGACGTTCTGATCGCGGAACGCGTCGAGGGACGCGGCGACGTCCCGGACGAGCGCCGCGTACGCTTCCATCTGGGCGTCTGGAGCGACGACGCCCTTCTCCAGACCGAGCTGCGAGGGCGCGGTCGCGACGGCAACGAAGGCGCCGCGCGTCGCAGCGTCGAGGCGACCGGGGCGCGCGCTCGCATAGGCGCGCAGGCGGTCGGCCGTCGGCGACTTCGAGGGTACGGAGAGCTTGCCCGCCGCGAACGCGTCGGCGGCGGCATCTGCGCAGCGGAAGAGGCCCATTTGCTCCTGGTAGCGCGCGGCGTGGAGCACGGCCGACGCGCGAATCCTGTCTGCCGACGGCGTCGCGAGGGTGCCCGTCACGACGACGGGCGCCGGCGGGGACGTGACCGGTGCGAGCTCGACGCTCGGAAGAGCGAGCGCGCCGTGGTCGACGAGGAGGGCGGCGACGGCGCCGCCGACGATGAAGAGGGTGTTCGCGGATCGCGAGGACATCGCGTTCGTTCTGCCATGCCCTTCGGCTCGGGGCCATCGACGGGCGCGGCTGGGATCGCGAAGGGGATGGCCGCGTCAGGCCTCGAAGACGAGGCTGAGGCAGGTCGGACCGCCCTCGGCCTTCGCGAGCTCTCCGAGCTCCGTCGTCCGCACGTCGAGACCGCGACGACGCAGCTCGGCGACGGTGCCCGGGCTCGAGGCGCCCGTGCAGACGACATCCCCCACGAGGAGGACGTTCGCCGCGAAGGGCTCGTCGTCGTGCACGGCGAGGAGCTCGAAGTCGACCACCGAGCCGAGGTCGACCCAGTGCGGATTGACGAGCAACGTCCCGTCCGGGAGCGCGGTACACGCCGTCTTGAGGTGAATGCTGCCCGTGACACGCACGGGGAGGACGACGTAGCCGTGAGGACGGACGATCTCGGAGAGCGCGGCGACCCCGCGCGCGTTCGTGCGGTTCGAGAGCCCGACGAGGAGCTTCTTGCCGACGCGGAGCACGTCCCCGCCTTCGAGCGTGGCCGGGGAGACGACGCGGAGCACGTCGCTGCGGAAGCGCCGGAGCTCGACCTCGACGCCCTCGGGCTCGGCGGCGCGTGACGGTGCGCCCATGGAGCCCACGATGGCGAGCTCGTCGAGCACGATCGCCGTGTCTTCCACGAACACCGCGTCGGGGTGCTCACGGTTCACGTCGAGCACGTGCACCGCCACGCCGCATCCCTCCAGCATCCGGCAGTAGGCCGCGTGTTGCTCGCGCGCGCGTCCGACGTCGATGTCCTCGTGCCCCACGTGCGTCCGCAGCGCCTCGTTCATGCGCGTCGACGGAGCGTGTACGAGGGCGGTCGTCATGTGCCCGCATCCTAGCGCGCTCCGTTGCGCTACGCTCCCGAGCTGACGACGATGTTGAAGATCGGCGAGATCACGCGTGAGGACGGCTCCCTCGCCGCGGTGCACCTCGAGATCGACGGCGAGGAGCTCGCGCTCGTCACCGGGGGCGCGGTCGACCCGCTGCCCGCCGGCGTGATCGAGCCGGTCATGCGCCGCTACGGCATGCCGCTCGAGCGAGGCGCCCGCGTCGCGGAGGTGGCCTGTCTCGACCTCGGCGAAGGGGCACGCCTGCGGCACGTGCGTCACCTCGCGCGCTACGACGTGATCGCCAAGGACTGGCTCGTCTACGAGCGGCCCGGCACGGAGGCGCTCTGCGCCCTCGCGGTCGAGGTCACCGGCGCATTGACGCACCTGGCGCGCGCCGCCGCGCGCTAGACGAGGTCGGCCCGCGCCCTGCATCCACGGATCGACGTCATGCATGGCCCGCGTCGCGCTCTCCTCTCCTCGCTCCGCCCCCTCCTCGCGCTCGCGCTCCTCGGTGCCCCCGGATGCGAGCGTCGGCCGAGCACGCGCGAGACGGCCCAGGCGCCGCCGGCCGTGGGAACGACGGAGCTCACGAGCAGCGAGCTCGAGCAGCCGGATCCGGCGGACGTCCCCCGTGGGGCTTCTCCCCTCGCCGTCGAGGGAGAGCCGACGAGCTTCGTGATCGGCGCGCCGCGCGCGACCTCGCCCCGGATCCTCTACTTCCACGGGATGTGCAGCGACGCCGAGGACACACTGCTCAGCTTCGAGAAGACCGCACGAGCGCACGGCGGTGTGCTCGGCCTCACCGGCGACAAGGCCTGCCCGGGCGACCTGCACTCGTTCACCGTCGACCCCGAGCGGCAGCAGCAACGGATCGACGCGGCGTTGTCGGCTCGGGCGGGGCAGTCGGGCGCGGAGCCGAGACCGCCCGAGGTCGTCATCGGCTACTCCCAGGGCGCGACGCTCGCCGAGCGCCTCGCCGCGTCGTACCGCTACCCGTTCGTCGTGCTCATCGGCTCGCCCCGCGAGCCGTCGGCCGACAACCTCGCGAACGCGCGGGCCGTCGTCATGATCAGCGGCGAGAACGACATGGCGAAGCCGAAGATGAAGGCCGCCCGGGAGGCCTGCGAGGCCGCCGGCATACCTGCGCACTACATCGAGATGCCCGGCGCACGACACGGCGAGCTCCCGGACGCCGACGCCGTGATCGGCGAGGCCCTCGTCTGGATGCGCGACCACGCGCGGCCGGCGCCCTGACGAGCCGCATCGGCGCCGCACCGCGCGCGGGAGGAGCAGGCCATCCGCCGTGGATGCGCTTACGATGGCGCGGTGAGCAACGGACTCTGGAAGGCGACCACGCTGATCTTCCTCCTGACGACCGCCGCGGCGGGCGGGTACGCACGTCACCTCCAGCGCGAGGTCGCGAAGGCCGGCGCGGCGGTGGGGGACCACGCCGGCAAGCTCGCCGAGTGCACGCGCATGCGCGACGACGAGCGGGCGCTGAAGGAGAAGGCGCTCGGGGAGGCGTCGGCGACCCTCGGGGCGACCCGCGTGGAGCTCGACGAGCTGCGGGCTGAGCGCGCCGAGAACGAGAAGCGGCTCGCCGCGTTCCGGACGCTCACCGACAAGTTCCGGAGGATGATCGACAGCGGAAAGCTCCAGGTCGCGCTCGTCCACGGACGCATGGTGGTGAAGCTCCCGGCCGGCGTCCTCTTCCCCTCCGGCAGCGCCGAGCTCTCGAAGGAGGGCAAGGACGCGCTCCACGACGTGGCCTCCGTGCTCCGGACGATGAAGGATCGCCGCTTCATGGTCGCCGGCCACACCGACAACGTTCCCGTCGTTCCGCCTTCGGCGTTCAAGAACAACCTCGAGCTCTCCACGGCGCGCGCGGTGACTGTAGCGCAGCACCTCGTCGGGGCCGGGATGAGCGCGCCCCAGCTCGTCGCCGCAGGCTACGCGGAGCACGAGCCGGTGCGGCCGAACACGAGCGAAGCCGGGCGCCAGGAGAACCGGCGCATCGAGCTCGTGCTCCTCCCGAACGTGACGGAGATGCCGGAGATCCCCGGCGCCGAGCGCGACGCCGGCGCCCCCGCTCCGTCCGCGGCTCCTCCGCCTTCCGCGTCGACCGACGCTGGCGTGGCGCCGCATCCTCTCGCGCCTCGCAGGTGACCCTCAGGGTCGGCGGAGCCACGCGACGTTCGACTTGTAGCCCGCCAGGATCCAGGGGCCGTTGGCGTCGAGGACCGCATCGGTGCCCCAGATGATGGTGCCGACCTCGGCCGGGAGCGCGCGGCTCCATCGCACGTCCCCCTTCGACGGATCGATCCCGACGATGCGCGTGGTGCCTTCCTTCTCGCCCTCCGCGAGGGCCAGGACCTCGCCGCCGGCGAGGTGCAGCTCCCCGAAGACGCCGACCTTCTTCTTCCAGAGCGTCGCGCCGTCGGGTGCCAGCTTCACGACGCCCTCGTCGTCGGTCGCGACGATCACCGAGCCGTCGGCGAGGACGACGGGCGCGCTGCGTACGTCCCCGAGCTTCGGGCGCGCGACGAGGCATCCGGGCGGCGGTGGCCGGCATCCGTCGCATTCCCCCTCGCCCTTCACGTAGAGCTTGTTCGGCCGCCGCGGGATCTCGACCGGCGACCTGCCGGCGCAGCGCTTTGCGTCCCAGAGGACGAGCTCTTCGTCCATCGTGACGGCGAGCCGGCCGCTCTCCGTCATCGCCACGTCGGGCGAGCCCTCCCGGACATGGATCGAGGCACGCACCTCTCCCGTCGGCGAGAGGATCCGCAGCGCGCCCGACTCGCGGAGGAGGAGGTCACCGCTCGCGGTGGCGGCGAGGTACGCCACCGTGAGCCGCTCGTCCTCCAGCGCGAACGCGAGCGCGAGACAGCCGGTCTTCTCGGGCTCCGCGCAGCGCGGGGGATCGACGCGGAAGAACCGGGCGTCCTCGAGCCCGATCATCGCGCCCTCGCCGAGGCGAGTCGCCGCCTCCGCCCGCTCCGCCATTCCGTCCGGCACCGTCGGGATCCGCACCCGCCACCGATCGGCGCCCGTCGAAGGGTCGAGCGCGACGACGTCGTTCGGCTCCCGATCGTTCACCATCACGCTGCCGTCGGGGAGCGTCACCACCCACTCGCTCGGGCGCATCGGCCGCTTCCATCGCGGCGTGCCCTTCGCGTCGTACGACGCGACGGCGTCCTTCTCGATCGCGACGACGCTGCCGTCCGCGGCGAGGAACGTGCGGCGTGCGGTCGACAGGGCGGGCGCGTCGCCGAGCTTCCCCGTCGCGACGATCGGCGGGCCCTCCGCCGCCGCCGCGCGCTGGCAGCCTGGGGCAGAGCACCCCGAGAGCGCGACGAGGATCAGCGGAGCCAGCGAGCGAAGGGAGATCGGAGAGGGCATGGCGTGTCGGGATACGCTCTGCCGTCGCGCCAGCTCCCCTCGTCAGGGTGTTGCGTCGCCAGCATCGCGGTTACAAGCGCCGCAGACGCCAGCGCCCTGCGAGACCGTCACGCAGCTCCATGTCCCGCCGGCACACGAGCACTCGTAGAGCGACAGGTTGCACGCCTGCGTCGGTTGGCCCGGGCACGTGCGGGTCGCACTCGCGCCCATGCTGCACGTCTCCTCCCGCGTGCACGCGCCGCTCGGGAGCGACTCGAGACCAAACCAACTCCCGCCGACGCCCGGGTACTTCTGCGTCGCGCCGCATCGCGGGACGCACTCCGGCAGGGCGCGGTTCGCGCTGCCGGGACCATGGGGCGGCGAGCTCGTGTAGGGCGCCCCGGTCGAGCACGCGTTCGGCGACGACGACGCTGGGTCCGACGACGGGGCGCACGCTGCCGCGGTCAGCATCGCGAACGAGAGCGCGGCGAGGAACCGGAGCTCGGGCATGCGGCGCGACGAGCACGAGACGTGCCGCTCACGTGGTCGCGACATTCTCCACGTGTCATGTCGATCATCCCTGATCACGAGATCAGGGCCTGCGCCCTCCCCCTGGTCGTCCCATCGCCTTCAGCATCGGGTGATCGCACCCGAGCTCGGCGAGCTCGCGCGCGGACGGATGGTCCACGGCGAGCCAGCGCGGCGGCCAGAGGGGGATCGCCTTCCAGCGCTCCTTCTGGAGCGCGGACACGCGGTCCCACGTCCCGCACGCGAGCACGGTGCTGGTGCGCGTCGCCATGTCGACGCGCTGGAAGACGACCCAGTCCGCGCGCGGGAGGAGCGTCGTGACGTCCTCGCTGTGGATGGCGAGGATCACCTCGTCGCCCGTCGTCGGGTTCTTGGCGTGCATGCGCGTGGCGACGAACGGCACGTCTTCGTGGTCCCCGAGCTTGTCGCGGAGCGCGTCCCGCTGCCTTCGGTCGTCCCTGTCCTCGGCGCTCCGACGAAGCCCACGGAAGCGCGCATGGAGCGGGTGGGCAGGCGGGAGCTCGAAGTCGGTCGTCTGCCCGTTCGCGCCGATGCGCACCACGCGAGGCTCGTCGTCGTCGTCGCCGCTCTCCAGCCGATCGGCGAGCCGCCCGAGCGCCTCGTCGTCGGACGCGCTCGCGACGAGGAGCTCGTCGTCACGCGGGATCGCCACGGCGAGGTCCCCGGCGAGCTTCGCCTCGAGGAGCGCGCTCGGGAGGAGCACGCGCGCCGACGCGTTGGCGTCGCCGAATCCGATCGCGACGAGGCCATGATCTCGACGGAAGGACGGCGCGGACGAGCGCTTCGCGAGGCGATCCATCGCGCCCGCCCAGGCCTTGTCGAACGTCACGTTCCAGCGCGCGAGCCGCGCGGCGTCGATGCGGAGGAGCTGCTCGTCGGTCTCGAAGGCGAGCCCTCCCCATAGACCGTCCCCGATCGCGACGTGCGGAGGCTCGGGCGGGAGCGCGGAGAGGGGATCCTCCGCGACGACGAGACGCGCGAGCTCCCAGCTGATCCGCGGACGCACGATCGGGACGAGATGCGCCTCGGCCTCCGCGAAGGTCGAGGGCAGCAGAGGCTCCGCGCCGATCGAGGCTACCCGCTTCGCGACGAACGCGCGCCGCTCGGCCGCCCGTAGGGAGGCCGCCTCGCGGTGCGCCTTCCCGAGCGCGAGCTCGCCGCGCATTCCGCCGTCGACCTCCCAGACGAGGACGTAGCGATCGGCGGCGTAGCGGATCGACGCCTCTGGATGGGCCGCCTTCGCGGCCGCGAGCATGTCGGCGGCGAACGACTCGGCATCGAGCGACGAAGGGGGACCGGCATCCTCGGCGCGTCCGATCTCCGTCGTGCCTTCCCGTCGGCCGCCGAGACGGACGGCGACCACGCCGATCACGATCGAGACGACGAGGCCGGCGAGCACGAACGGAGCACTCCGCGTCATCGAGACCACACGACCGAGGCGGACATGTG
Source organism: Polyangiaceae bacterium (assembly GCA_022842465.1). Classification (GTDB taxonomy): domain Bacteria; phylum Myxococcota_A; class Polyangia; order Polyangiales; family Polyangiaceae; genus Labilithrix. The sequence continues at coordinate 17,416 of JALHPN010000064.1, forward strand.
CGCAAGGTAGCATCGCCGCGCGTCGGCGACTTGCACGCGCGGAGCGATCCCGTACGCTCGTGGAGTGCCTTCTCTCCGAGCGCTCGCAGTCGTCGTCCTCGGGACTCTCCTTCTCGCGGCCTCGACCGGAGCGGCCGCCCACGCCGCCGGGAGAGAGGTCTCCTCGCTGAGCTCCTCGCCGGTGACGATCTACGCCGCGAAGTGGTGCCCGGCCTGCCGGGCCCTCGAGGGTGGGCTCGCGGAGCGGAAGATCGCCTTCGAGGTCGTCGACGTCGACGAGAACGCCTCGGCGTTCGCGCGCGCGCGCGCAGCCTCCGGCACGAGCGGCGCCATCCCGCTCACGTCGGTAGCGAAGTCGGGGAGCATGGTGTGGATCGTCGGCGCCGACGTCGACGCGGTCGACCGAGCGCAGCGCGGCGAGTGACGGTCAGCGTGACGAAGCCGTGAGCTCGTCGGGGCCGCGCCGGCGGACGCGGGCCGTCTCCTCGACCTCGTCGCTCTCGAGCGCGACGTCGTTCTCCTCGAAGAGGGCCTCCGCGCGCTGCGCTGCGCGAGCAGCGATCAGGTGCTGGCCGAGACGCACCGCGATCGCCGAGGTCTTGTCGAGCATGTCACGGTAGCGCGCGCGCGACGCGCCCTCGGTCGGCACCGGCAGCTCCAGCGCACGCCCCAGGATCATGAGCTCTCGCCGCGCGTCGTCGGCGCGCGTCGCCGCCTCGAAGAGCGGGAGGACGAGCTCGGCCTCCTCCGGCACGGCATCGAGGACGGCAGGGAGGACCGTCGGCGCGTGGCGCGCGGTCGCGACCACGAGACGCTCGACCGCATCGCCCGGGAGATGCTCGATGACCTCTCGCGAGATCAGCGCCACGACCCGCACGAGCGCGCGCGGCGCGTCCGCGACGACGAGGTCGAGGACGAGGCGCTTCATCGCGACGCTACGCGCCTTCGTCGCCCGCACCACGGCCTCCTCGAGACGGCCTTCGCGGACGAGGATCGTCAGCGTGCTCACGTCCTGCGCGCTCCCGTGGGTCATCGACCCGTGGACAAGCAGCTTTCCTGCCAGCGCCAGACTGACGCGACGACGGGGCCGAACCTCATGGAATCACGACGGCGAAGCCTCGTTGTGCCAGCCCCGGCGCGACGACGCCGTCGCACCCCTGGCCCAGGTTGCCGGCAAGACCGCGGGATCCGGGAGATCGCTCGCGCCGGAGGACCCGTGCGAACATCGCGGCGTGAAGCACTTCCTGAACGAAGGGGACACCATCGTCACCGAAGCGCTGGACGCGCTCGTCCTCCTCGGCGAGGGCAAGGTCGCGCGGCTCGACGGCTACCCGACGGTGAAGGTCCTCGTGCGGAGGGACATCGATCGGGCGAAGGTCGCCGTCCTCTCCGGCGGAGGCTCCGGGCACGAGCCCGCGCACGCGGGGTTCGTCGGGGAGGGGCTCCTCACCGGCGCCGTGTGCGGGGAGATCTTCGCGTCGCCGAGCGTCTCCGCGGTGCTCGCGGCGATCCTCGCGGTCACCGGAGACGCGGGTTGCCTCCTCGTCGTGAAGAGCTACACGGGCGACCGCCTGAACTTCGGCCTCGCCGCGGAGCGGGCGCGCGCGCTCGGTCTGCGTGTGGAGACCGTGATCGTCGCGGACGACATCGCGATCCCCGATGCGCTCCGGCCTCGCGGCGTCGCCGGCACGCTCTTCGTGCACAAGGTCGCCGGCCACCTCGCGCGCGCCGGCGCTTCCCTCGAGGAGGTGAAGGCGGGCGCCGAGCGCGTCGCCGCGTCCGTGCGCTCGCTCGGCCTGTCTCTGTCGTCGGTCACCGTCCCGGGCGCGCCGGCGGTGGAGCGCCTCGGCGCGGACGAGGTGGAGCTCGGTCTCGGCATCCACGGCGAGCCTGGCGCCTCGCGGATCCCCTACCAGCCGATCCGCGATCTCGCCCTCGTCCTCGCCGCGCGCCTCGATGCGTCGCTCCCCGAGGGCGCACCGATCGCGTTGCTCGTGAACGATCTCGGCGGCGTGCCCCCCGTGGAGATGGCGGTCGCCACGCGCGCCCTCCTCGCGTCGACGAAGCGTGACGTGCGGCTCGTCTTCGGCCCCGAGCGCCTCATGACGTCGCTCGACATGAAGGGCCTCTCCGTCTCCGCGCTCCCGCTCGACGGAGCGCTCGAGGAGGCCCTCCTCTCCCCCGTAGGACCGCGCGCGTGGGCGCCGGGCAAGCGCATCGCAGCGACGCCCGCGCCGCTGCCGCTCTCCCCTCGGCTCCACGCGGACAAGGCGCGACCTTCGGAGGACGCACCGCGTCGCGAGGCGATCGCGCGGGCCTGCGAGCGGATCATCGCCGTGAAGGCCGAGCTCGACGCGCTCGACGCGAAGATCGGCGACGGCGACACGGGCTCCACGTTCGCGTCCGCGGCGCGCGCGGTCCTCGCCGACCTCGACGAGCTTCCGCTCGCCGATGCCCCCGCGCTCGCGGGCGCCCTCGGCGATCGGCTCGCGAGCGTGATGGGCGGGTCGAGCGGCATCCTCTTGTCGATCGGCCTCTCGGCGATGGCCGCGGTCGTGGGCGAGCCGGCGAGCTGGGCGCGCGCCCTCCGCGAAGGCGTGAGGCGCATCCAGGAGTACGGCGGCGCGCGGGAGGGTGACCGCACGATGATCGACGCGCTCGTCCCCGCGTGCGACGTGCTCGCGACGGGCGGCTCGCTCGCGCAGGCCGCGAAGGCCGCGCGCGAGGGCGCGATCCGCACGACCTCGATGGCGAGGGCGCGCGCGGGGCGCTCGAGCTACGTGCCGGACGAGGCCCTCCGCGGTGTGCCGGATCCCGGCGCCGTCGCGATCGCGACGCTCTTCGAGGCCCTCGCCGGCGAGACCTCTTGATCCGCGCTCAGCGGACGGGCGGGATGGGCTTCGGCCCGACGCAGACGCCGACCTCGAGGAGGATGTGCATGAGCGCCTTCTCCTGCGCGAGGAACTCCCCCTGCCCGAAGGCCGAATCGCTGCCTTCGGCGTGGTACGTGCTGTAGAGGACGCGTCCGCAGCGATCCTGGAAGGACACCGTCGCCGGCCGCGACGTGGCGCCGAGCTTGACGGAGGCCCAGACCTTCGGCGTCTGCTGGAACGGATTGCCGTTCTCGTCGACGGACGTGACGGGGTTCACCTTCGCGATGCTGCTCCAGGCGCTCTTGAGGATCGCGCCCCCCTCGCCGATGGCGTTCATCCACGCGTCGAGCTTCGGATCGTCGAACTGGGCGGGCAGGTCTCCGCCGCCGGGCGCGCACGCGGAGCCGATCTGCGAGGTCTCGCCGACCCACGAGATCGCCCCCGGCCAGCCCTGGCGAACGTACTCGTAGCTCCAGTCGGAGACGTAGAGCTTGCCGCCCTGCGCGACGAACGCCTTCGCCGCGTTCTGCAGGTTCGCGTCGACGCTGAGGCTGCAGGCGGGGGCGCTCCCGGACTCCCTGACCGTGCCGGAGCACGGCAGGAAGACGATGTGATAGCTGCCGAGCTGCTGGATCTTCGCGCCGTACGCGTTGATGTCGAAGCCGGGCTCGAACTTCTCGTAGTCCTCGAGGCCGATCTTCTTGAGCGACATCTCGACGTGGTCCCACTGTCCCGGCCAGATGAGCATGCGGGGCGTGGCGTCACCGGCCGGCTCGTTCGTGCGGCCGGGGAGGCGGGTGAACGACGGATCGACGGCCTGGACGCCGGGCTTCACGTCGACCGTGCGGACGCGACGGAACTGGCCCTTCTGGACGACGATGTACTGCTGCCCCGTCTCGTAGGCGGGGAGGTCGAACGTGCCGTCGGGCTTCGAGTAGGTGAACGCGCGCGACTCGAGGCCGATGCACTTGTCGCAGTAGGCGCCGGCCGGGATCGGATCGGGCATCGTCTTCGTGAGGTAGACGACGGCGTCGGAGAGCGGGATCGTCCCCTCCGGCATGACGACCTTGCCCGTCAGCGATCCGATCGGCGGGGGCAGCGACGCGTCGGCGGCCCCCCCGTCGTTGCCCAGGCCGCCGATGCCGTCGCCGCTCGAGGAGCCCGCGGTCGCGCCGTTCTCGAAGTCGCTCCGCCCGCTCGATCCACACGCGAGGACACAGGCGAGGGCGACGAAACCGGTGGCGAAGACAGCTCTCATGGCGACGGAAGTTCTAGCGGCGCGCGCTCCCGCGAGCGCATCTCCGACGCGTCCCAATTAGAGCGATTGCTCTATTCGGAGGGAGGAGGTGCCCCATGCACACACCTCCACGCCGTGACGTCGGAGGGCAGGCGTGGTTCAAGGAGGCGCATGCGGCGAGGCGGGCTTCTCGGGGTCGCGGCGGTCGCGCTCGCGTGTGGGCGCGCCGAAAAGGCCCCTCCCCGCCCCGTCGCCGAGGCGGCGTCTTCTCTCCCCGCCCCGGCCCCCGAGGCCGCCGCGCCGCCGCGACGGCCGCGCGTGCAGCTCTTCTACCCGGGTTGGGTGGGCGGCGCGCTGCCGCCGAGCGCGCTCGATCTCGCGGGCATCGACGACGTCGTCCTCTTCGGAGCGGTCCCCGCGCACGCCGGCGACGTCGACCTCGGACCGACGAGCCTGCGCGACGCCGACATCCGGGCGATGCGAGCCGTCACCCGCGCCGCAGGCGTCGGCCTGCTCCTCTGCGTGGGCGGCGAGAAGACCGGACCGGCGTTCGCGGCCGCCTTCGCGGCGGCCGGGCCCGAGGGCCTCGCGCGGGCGATCGTCGCGCGGATCGCGCGCCACGAGCTCGACGGCGTCGTGCTCGACGTCGAGCCGCTCGCGACGACGCCGCCCGACGGTCTCGCCGCGTTCGTGCGGTCGCTCCGCGCGACGACGCGAAGGCTCGAGGTCGTCGTGGCCCCCGATCGAGCCGAGCTCGCCGCCGTGAGCGATCTCGCCGCGTCGTTCGAGCGGATCGCGATCATGAGCTACATGGCGAGCCTCGACGAAGACGCCGAGCGCGCCCTCGCGGCCGCGATCCCCGGGCGCGAGCTCGGGTGGGGCGTCGACGCCCGGACGCGCAGAGAAGACGTCTCACGGCGTCTTCGCGGCGACGTCGTCCTCTGGCACGCCGGCACGCTCTGCCGGCGATCGAGCGACGGGGGCCTCCGCGCGACGTGCCGCGTCGGCCCGTGACGGTCAGCGGAACGTGACGCCGAGGCGATACGCGAGTCCCGCGGTGCCCGCGACGCGGATGACGTACTTGCCGCCCTTCACCGCCGGCACGGCGCCTTGGCCGAGCGTGACGGGGGCGCCGTCGTCGACGACGATCTGGACGTTGGCGCCCGCCTGGCTCGACGAGAGCTTGAAGGAGAGGCCCGCGAACGTCGCCGGCGCGGTGAACGAGACGAAGTCGACGTCCGCATCCGCCGAGATCGTCCCGCAGAAGGTGCCGGTCGCGCCCGGGATCGCGTTCGCGTCCGCTGCCGTGTCGTTCGCCTCGGCCTCCGCGACGGAGTCGGCGAGGCAGGCCGATGACGGCGGCGCGTTCGGATCGGCGGGCGGCGCGGGCGGCGCGGGCGGCGGCGGCGGCGCCTCCGGATCGACGGAGCCCGAGCTCTCGGCCTCCTCCTCGCCCCCCTTCTTCTCGTCCTTCTCGTCCGCGTCGTCGGAGCTCGAGTCCGAGGAGGTGCCGCTCTTCTTCACGTCGCCGTCCTCACCGTCGACCTCGGAGGCGTCCTCGTCGTCGATCATCTCCAGCTCTTCGTTCGCGCAACCGACGAGCGCGCTCGCGGCGAAGAGGAAGGCGACGGGGGCGGCGAGCTGGTGGAGCGTACGCATGACCACCTCTTCAGCACGGGGTGTGCCCCCCGTCGCGGCGGCCAGCGCGGGCGTGACTCACTGCAAAATCACGTCGGATCCGCGGGAATGCGCGCCCTTCCCGCCCACGTCGGCCCACATGGAGGTGGATCACGACCGTCTGCGGCGACGCGGGCGCGCGACTCAGACCGTCACTTGCACTCGTAGGCTGCGCTCGTCGGGACGCAGCGCCCGCCGCGCGGGCCGCCCTCGCAGGCGAAGCCGGTCGCGCAGTCGACGTCCGCCGAGCACGTCCGCGTGCAGACGCCGGGACCGCCGAAGCCGGCGACGCAGACGCTGCTCGCGCACTCGAGCCCGTTCGTTCCGTCGGGCTTCACCGTGCAGCACGCGCCGAGGGGCTTCGTCCCGAACGTGAAGCTCGAGGGCGGGATGCACGTCTGGGGCTCGAACGTGTCGATCGCGCAGACGCCCGCCGACGGGTAGCAGACGAACGAGAGCGGACCCGGCCGCGCGCACGTCGCGGTCGTCGTGCACGTGTCCGCGCAGGCATCGACGGCGTCCGGCTCGACGCCGATGCGCGCGCACCGCCCGGATCGGCACTCGTCGTCACTCGCGCAGCAGAGGCCCGTCGGCTTCGGTCCGAACGGGCCCTGGCCCTTCCCTGCCCAGACGTCCGCCGCGCCGCCCGAGCTCGTGTTGCCCGAGCTGCCCGAGCTGCCCGGGCTGCGTCCGGCGTCGGACGACCCACCGTCCGAGGTCCCGCCCGAGCTCGCGCCAGCCGCGGGGCTGCCCGGCATGCTCTGGGGGTCGGAGGGCGCGGTCGCCGCGACCTCGTCGCCGCCGGACTTGAGGTCGGCGCAGGCGACGAGCACCGAGAGCGCGACGAAGGCCGCGAGGGGTGCTCGCCCGTGCATCGTGCGGCCGCTCATTTCACGGCGGGCGGCTTCGGAGCCTGCTGGTCGTCGATGACGCACGAGGCGAGATCGAAGAACATGAACTCGAGCGCGGCCTCGCTCTCCGTCATCGTCGTCAACGAAGCGTTGCCGACGTGGAGGTCCGTCGCGACGGCGCGCCCGCACCGCTCGGCCGGCGGCTTCGAGGTCGGCGTGTTGATCGAGACGTAGACCGCGCCCTTGCCGTTCTGCGGGTAGATCCACCGCTGGGAGATGCCGGGCACCGTGCCGCCGATGTCTCCGGCGTTCGACGTCGCGACCTGACCCCTCGGCGAGGACTTGATCGCCTTGCCCCACTTGCTCGCCGTCGTGAGGTTCGTGAGCCAGTCGTCCATCGCCTTGCCCTTGGGGAAGGACGTGTCGATGAGGTACGGCGCCGGCCCGGGCGTCTTGCTCCAGAGCGTCCAGTCCGCCGCCGAAGAGAGCGTCGGGTCCGCCTTGCTGCCGTTCTCGGCCGAGTTGCCGAAGAAGTTGAGGTGGTAGTGGGAGTTGAAGACGCGACCGCCCGCGTCGAGGTACGCGCGCATGTTCGCGTAGGCCGGGCCGACGGTGTCGCGCGGGTACGGGTTGCACTCGCACTCGTTGACGATGATGTCGTACTTCATCATCTCGCCGAGCGTGCCCCAGAAGGCGTAGGCGTCCGTCGCCGTCGAGACGCCGGTCGAGTTCGCCCCCTTCCCGGCGTAGACGTGCACCATGCCGTTGCCCTTGGCATCGGTGAACTCGGACTTGTCGACGCCGATCTTCTGGATCAAGGAGTGGATGGGATCGCATCCGCTCGTGAGCGCGATGAGCGGCATGTCGCCCTCTCCCTTGTTCTTCGGGAGGCGGAGGAGATCGGCGTCCTGGACGGGGTTGTCCTGGCACTGCTTCACCGCGCCGGGGAAGACGATCTGCCGGCGCCACTTGCCGATCTGGATGACGAGCGGAAGATCCGCCGAGACGGGGACGTTCTCGAGGCGGAACGCGCCCGTCGCGTCCGTGAGCGCCGTGACGACCGGACTCCCCGTCACGGGGGCGCCGCCGCACGAGTCGCAGACCGGCCCGTGCTTCACCGGATCCAGATCCGCGTTCGGCACGTACACGACGGCGTTGTAGACGGGGTTCTTTCCGGCCGGGTCCAAGACGATGCCGCTGATGCTCGTCGTCGGCGAGCCGCCGCAGTCGACCTGCTTGCACTCGAGGCCGATGCACGAAGGCTTGGCCGCCGCGTCGGTGGCGCCACCGAAGCCCTCGCTCCCGACGCCGCCTGCGTCGGCGTTCGGATCGACGTCGCTGCCTCGCTCGGAGCCGCACGCGGCGGTGACGAGGGTGGCGAGCCCGGAGAAAGCGAGACAAGCAAGCAGGCTTCGTCGCATGGGGACCTTTCCGTGCCCGCAGGGGCGGGGCGAGGAGTTCTACCGTGGCGCGGGCGCCGCGCAACCCCTCGTACGGCCACGCTTCCGGCGACGTTCCCCGAGGGAAGGTCCTGAGACGTGCGGACGTAGCACGCGGCGCCGCACGGCTCCTCCGTCGGGCCGGCCCGCCGTTCGCATGTGGGACGGGGTACATGGTGGCGCTCGTCGTCTCGGTCGTCTGCCTCGCGGCGAACGCGTTCTTCGTCGCGGCAGAGTTCGCGATCGTGAAGGTGCGCCTGACGCAGATCGAGCCTCGCGCCCGACGCGGCGAAAGGCGCGCCGTGGCCGCCGCGGCGGTGCTCGCGCAGCTCGACCGTTACCTCTCCGTGACGCAGGTCGGCATCACGATCGCGAGCCTCGGTCTTGGCTGGGTGGCGGAGCCTGCGATCGAGGCATTCGGGGATCGCGTGGCGATCGCGGTCACGGGCGCGGCGCTCGGCCGCGTCGGCCACATCGTCGTGGACGTGCTCGGGCTCGGGACGCTGACGTTCCTCCACGTCCTCGTCGGCGAGCTCGTCCCGAAAGCGATCGCCATCCGGCACTCCGAGTCGACGGCGCTCACGACCGCGCTCCCTCTCCGCGCCGTGAACCTCGTGCTGACGCCCGTCCTGTGGATCCTCGAGCGCGCGCAGCACGCCGTCCTCCGTCTCCTCGACGTCGATCCCCACATGACCGAGGGCTCGCTGAGCGAGGAGGAGATCGTCGGCATCCTCGGGGCGCGCGCGGCGGAGGACGCCGTCGCGGAGGACAAGCAGAAGACCGTCGCGCGCGTGCTCCGCTTCGCGACGCGGCCCGTGAGGCAGATCATGGTCCCGCGCGTGGACGTCGTCGCGTTGCCCATCGACACGAGCGGTCAGGGGGCGTTCGCGCTCCTCAAGAAGCACGAGTACTCGCGCGTGCTCCTCCACGCCGCGTCGCTGGACGAGGTCGTCGGCTATCTCTACGCGAAGGACTTCCTCTTCGACGAGGACGCCCGGTCGCGGGAAGATCTCCGCGGGCTCGAGCGTCAGGCGCTCTTCGTGCCCGAGCAGCGCGAGTGTCTCGCCGTCTTCCGCGAGATGCAGCGCACGGGCATCCCGCTCGCCGTCGTCATCGACGAATACGGAGGCACGAGCGGCATGGTCACCGCGGAGGACCTCGTCGAGGAGGTGCTCGGCGAGATCCACGACGAGTCCGACGCGGAGCCCGAGAAGATCGTCCGCCTGGACGAGGCCACGCCCGCGTGGGACGTCGACGCGCGCGCGACCGTCGACGAGCTACGCGACGCGGGCATCCCCCTCGTGACGGCGGGCATCGGCGAGCCCATCGGCAAGCTCGTCCTCGATCACCTCGCGCACATGCCGCGCGTCGGAGACGTCGCGACGTTCGCCGAGGGCATCCTCGTCGAGGTCGTGGCGACGAGCCGGCGACGCATCCAGCGGCTCCGCGTCCGCTTGCGTCCGGAGCCGGCGCGCGACGTCGGGGGCTCGGCGCCCGGCGCCCCGCTCCCGACGACGTGAGGGTCACATCGCGAGGAATCCGCCGTCCGCGACGAACGAGGTCCCGGTGCAGTAGGAGGCCTCGTCGCTCGCGAGGAAGAGCGCGAGGCTCGCGATCTCCTCGTTCTTCCCGTAGCGATGCATCGGGACCATCGATTCGAAGCCGGTCTTCACCGTCTCCGCGGCCCCCGGCGCGGCCTGCTCCTCGATCGAGCGCATCATCCGGTTCTCGATCGGCCCCGGGTTGATGGCGACGACGCGGATGTTCGCGGCGGCGAGCTCGATCGCGGCGCTCTTCACGAGGCCCATGACCGCGTGCTTGCTCGCGCAGTACGGAGCGAGCCCGCGCGAGCCGATCCAGCCTGCGACCGACGAGGTCACCAGGATCGCGCCGCGCCCTCGCTTCTCCATCGCGGGGGCGGCGGCCTGGATCGCGAGGAAGGCTCCGCGCACGTTGACCCTCATCACGCGATCGAACGCGTCGAGAGGGTACTCGGTGATCGGCGCGACGCGACCCTCGACGCCCGCGTTCGCGAACATCACGTCGAGGCCGCCGTACCGCTCGACGGCCAAGGACACCGCACGCTGGCTGGTCGCCTCCTCCCCGACGTCGCCGGCGACGACGGCCGCGTTCGCCTTCCCGAGGCTCTCGGCCAGCGACGTCAGCCGCGCTTCGTCGAGATCCACGAGCACGACCTTGGCGCCTTCGGCGACGAAGAGGCGAGCCGAAGCTTCGCCGATCCCACCGGTCGCGCCCGTGACGATGCAGATGCGGTTCTCGAGACGTTTCATGGCGACTCTCCTCGCCCGCCCGCTCTCAAGACGCGTGCCGCAGCGAAGCCCGCGGGATCGCGTCGGCCGCGCCTCGCGCTCGACGCAGCTTCTGCGTGACCGCGCAACCCCATGCCTCCGGTCGCGTGCGGGGCGCGGATGTCCACCTGGCACCTGCGGCGGCGAGGCGGCGACAAGTTGGCAGGCCGCGAGCGCCGTCACGGGGAAGATCGCCGTGATTCCGCGGGGAGGTGAGCGGCACATCGCTCGCACTCGTCGATCGCATGCCGAACAAGAACCTCCTCTCCCCTCGTCGTCGTCGGCTCCGCGCGCTCGCCTCGCGGCGCGGCATGAGCCTCATCGAGATCCTCGTCGTGCTGAGCATCATCGCGCTGATCTCGGGCGTCATCGGGATCGCCGTGGTCGGCCACCTCGAGCGCGCCCGGATCAGCACGTCGCGCCAGAGCGCCCTCACCCTGAGGAACGCCGTGAACACGTTCCGCCTGAACCACGCCGCCGACGACTGCCCGACGGTGGACGCCCTCGTCGCCGCGCGCGAGATCGACAAGGCGTCGAAGACCCTCGACGCGTGGGACATGCCGTTCGTCGTGAAGTGCGACGAGCAAGGCGACGTCAGCGTCGTCAGCGGCGGACCCGACAAGAAGATCGGCACGCCCGACGACATCCGCGCTCCCGAGCCGCCGCCGTCCGTCGCGCAGCGTTGACGCGAGGGGCCTCACGGCGCGAGACGATCGAGCCGGAAGAGGCCGAGGTCGAGGCGCGAGCGTCCTCCCGTCACCAGGTCTGCGATCGCCTCGCCCATGACGCTCGCGAACTTGAACCCGTGCCCCGAGCAGGGCGACGCGACGACGACCTCGGGCGTGTCGGGGAGCACGTCGACGACGAAGTGACCGTCCGAGACGTTCGTGAACGTACACACCTTCATCGCGAGCGTGGGGCCGTCGGCGTCCGGAAACACGGCGCGGAGGCCTCGCCGGAGGAGCGCTTCGTCTGCCGCGTTGGGCTCGCGATCGACCGCGTCTGCCGCGCTGGTCTCCCGGAGGTGGTTGTAGACGCCGAGCTTCATCCCCGGAACGCCGTGGACGGGGAACTGGTAGAGCAGGAGGTCGCCGTGCTCGACGATGCCGACGGGAAACGCTCCGAGCGCGAAGCGAGCGGGCACCTTCGGCTGGAACCATCCGAGCACTTGCCGCTCGGCGACGGCCTTCCCTGCGAGCGCCGGTACGTGCTCGCCGATCCACGCGCCCGTCGAGAGGACGAGGCGCCCGGCTTCGTACGTCCCCTTCGAGGTCGTCACCCGGACGCCGGAGGAGGTGGTCTCCCACGCGACGAGCGGCTCGCGCGCACGGAGGTCCGCGCCGGCTCCGAGCGCGAGCCCGGCGAAGGCGACGACGGCGCGCTCGCACATGACGAACCCCGCGTCGGGCTGGAGCACGGCCACGTCGCCGCCGGGTAGCCGGTAGCCAGGGTGGCGCCTCTCGAGCTCGACCGCGCTCACGACCTCGTGCGGGAGATCGTGGACGCGGCACGCTTCGAGCGACCCTCGAACGAGTCGGCCCGTCTCCGGCCCCGCGTCGACGCCGCCCGTCACGAACAGGAGCTTCTCCGCGACGCGCGCCTCGACGTCGCGCCAGATCTCGTACGCGCGGCGGAGGAGCGGAACGTAGGACGGGTGCTCGAAGTAGGCGAGCCGGATGATGCGGCTCACGCCGTGCGACGAGCCCATCGTGTTCGGGACGTCGAAGCGCTCGAGCCCGAGCACCCGCTCGCCGCGCGCCGCGAGCTGCCACGCCGCGGAGGCGCCCATCGCGCCGAGCCCGGCGACGATCACGTCGTACGTCATCGGGCCATGGTGACCGAACGTCAGTCGGTCGCGAAGCAGTAGATGCGACCCTCGCCGTTCGCGTTGAGCATCGCCTGCGCGGTGCACGCGACGTTGTGGGCGGCGTTCCAGCGATCGTTCGCGTTGTTGGCCGTCTGGTCGCTGTCGGTATGCCCGACGGCCGCGTTGTTGCCGCCGCCGCTGTTCATCCAGTTCTGACAGTTGGCGTTGTTCGCGGCGACGCCTGCCTGCGTCGAGCCCGTGAGCACATCGTGGCGGTTCACCGGGACGGCGACGCCGTTCTCGTCGAGGATGCTCGCCTGCGGCAGGTTGAAGCCGGCGGCGTGCAGGTCGGCGACGGTGTTGGCGATGAGGGTCCCGGCCTTGTTCCGCCACGGACCGGCGCCGATGCGATCCTTCGCGGCGACGCCGCCCTGGCCGCTCGTGGAGAGGTACGCCTTCCACGTGTGATCGCCGCCCCCCGCGGCGACCGCGAGCGACTGACACTTCGCGTCGGCGCCCGCGAGGCCGCCGAGATTACCGCCCGTTCCGCCCGGAACGCTGGAGGCGAAGAACGTCATCAGGGACTTCGCGCCCCCCTCCGCGTCTCCGCCGGCGTCCGTGCCACCGGAGCTCGACGAGCTGCTGCTGCTGCTCGTGGACCCGTCCGGCGGCGCCGACGTGGTCGGCGAAGGCCCCGGGGAGAGCGCCCCCGCGTCCGCCTCGCCCTGGGTGGCGTCCCCCTCACCGGAGCAGGCCTGCACCAGGCAGACGGTGGTCACGACTCCGAGCGCGGAAAGCGAGAGAGCAAGACGCATGGCACTCCTCCTGGAAGACGACGACCGCGGTCCGAGCAAGTCGCGTTCCGTCTACGCGCTCGCAATCAGAGCGGAAAATCACCGCCGGAGCGCGGAGTGCGTCGCGGGCACACGCGCGAGGAAGCGCTCGAGCGCGGTCACGAGCTCGCGCTCGCTGACGAACACGTCGTCGACGACGTCGCTCTCGAGGAGCATCTCGTAGAGGGCTCCCGCGTCCTTCATGGGGAGCGAGCCCGCGAGCGCGTCGACGTCCGCACCTTCGGGTGACGCGAGCGCGATGTGCTCTTCACGGGCGAGCCAGGCGAGGAAGGCGCGCGGCGCGATCCCGATTTCCGGAGCACGGCGCGCCTCGAGGACCTCCGCCTCGTGCCGTGTCAGGTACGCCATCGCCGCGGCGCGGTGCTCGCCGGGTGCGGCCTCGACGACTCCTCCGTCGGGGGAGGCGCCGTCGAGCAGCGTGCAGTCGAGGGTCTCGGCGAGCACGTGGAACGCCCAGACGAAGAGGGCCGCGCTCGGCCCGTTCGCGCCGCCGCGCACGCGGTCGCCCTGCGCGGGGAAATCGAGCATGAAGGCGGCGCACGCGTCGTCGTCGAGCGTGAGCGCCGACGCGATCCGAAGGACCTGCCCGCGCAGCGTCGCGCGCGGCGCCGTCTGCTTCACGAGGGCGCGCGTCAGCGTGGCGGGGAGGAGCGGACCGCTCGCTCCCGACTTCTCGAGGGTCATGTGCGCCGTCATCGGGGTGGCGAGCAGCATAGGGGAAGGTCTCGCCCACGTCGCCGCACGAAGGCGCCTGCGTCTTCATGCCCTCCTGCCGCCGCGGCGTTCCTCCCCTTCCCGAGCGCGGCCACACGAGGCGAGCGGTGTGCGCCTCGTGTGCGCGTGCCGATCGGCGAGCGCGCGGTACACTTCGAGATGCTCTTCGGATCCCTCGCGCCCTACCGGATGCCTGCTCGCGACGAAGACGCCGAGCTCGAAGCGCTCGTCGACCACGACGGTCTCGATCGCGCGCTCTCGCGCCATCGACGTCGCGCGATGGCGGCCCTCGTGATCGGCGTCACGAGCCTCCTCGCGCTGCTCGTCGTCGTGACGGCGGCCGACGACGTCCTCGCGCTCCGTCGCTTCCGCGGCGCGGCGGAGGAGCCCGCCCTCGCGGGGCGGACCGCCATGGTCGTGCCCCCGAGGCTCGCGCCCTCGAGCGCCTTCGCCATGCGCGAGCTCGCGGGCCCGTCGAGCGCGCCGTTCGCGTTCCTGGAGCTTCCCGGCCAGCGCATCGACTGAACGGCGCGGCCGACGGTGCGCCTGGTGGCCGGAGCTGGATCTCGAAGAGCCCAGGTCGGGTGGGGTCAGAGCGCCCGCATGACGTGGAAACGAGGGCTTCGATGGATGTAGGCGCCGGTACGACACGTGCTCGTCTCGGCGCTCACGATGCTCCGTCTCCCGATCGCCGCGCGTCTCCTCGCCCTCCTCCTCGCCTCCTCCGTCGGGCTCGTCGCGTGCGCGGCCGACCCGGACGACGACGGAGAGGAGAGCTCCTCCGACGAGAGCGACCTCACCGAAGGGAGCCCCGAGGCTCGCGCGGTGCTCGCGCTGGTCAACGCCCGCGAGACGACCTTCGAGGTCCTCACGAAGGAGGGCGGCCTCACCGCCCCCACCGCGAGCGCGATCCTCGCGCATCGCGACGGGCCGGACGGCGCGATCGGGACCGACGACGACGACCCCTTCGACACGCTCGCCGAGGTCGACGCGATCCGCGGCGTCGGCGCCGCGACGCTGAAGAAGCTCGTCGCCCTCGCCAAGAAGCGCGGATACCTCGCGAGCGGCGGCGCCGCGAACGTCCTCTTCTCGCCGCTGCCCTACGACCAGAGCCACCTGGCTCGTGTCGTGCGGGAGATCGACGGGGCGACGAGCACCATCGACATCGCGATGTACTCCTACTCCGACGCGAAGATCGGCGCCGCCCTCGCGAACGCGACGAAGCGCGGCGTCCGCGTCCGCTTCCTCTACGACGGCGGCGGCGACGACAACCGCATCGCGACCGCCAACGAACGCGCCTCGAGCAAGAGCAGCAAGCTCGAGCTCGCCGGCGTCGACGTCCGCTTCGTCAACAAGGTCATGCACCACAAGGCCATGATCGTCGACGGGCCGCGCGACGACCTCGCGAAGGCCAAGACGGCGAAGCTCGTCACCGGCAGCGCGAACTGGTCGAACAGCGCCGCGACGAAGTACGACGAGAACACGCTCTTTGTCACGAACGAGGAGCTCGCGCTGCGCTTCCAGCGTGAGTTCGAGCTCATGTGGGCCCACTCGCGTGACTTCAGCGGCCTCACGCCGCCGCTCGCCGAGGGCCCGGGCACCGCGACCATCACCGACGCCGCGATCCCGGACGACCCGAACGCCGCCGTCTACTTCACCTCGAGCAACTTCACCGCGCGGGGGACCACCTTCTCGACGACGGGCGAGAACACGGTCGCGAACGAGCTCGTCCTCGCCATCAGCGGCGCGACGAGGTCGATCCACATCGCGTCCGGCCACCTCCGCTCGCGTCCGGTCTCGGAAGCGCTCATCGCGAAGAAGAAGGCGAACCCCGGCCTCGACGTGCGCGTCTACCTCGACGGCCAGGAGTTCATCGCGAAGACCACTCACGAAGAGCAGCTCCGCGACCTCGAGACGTGCGTCGCGAACGCGGGGGCCTCCGAGTCGAAGGCGCGCGCGTGCAGGGACAAGGGCTTCCTCTTCGGCTACCAGATCGGCGAGGCGGGCATCGACGTCCGCTACAAGTACTACGCCTACCGCTGGAACCACGGGTACGCGCCGCAGATGCACCACAAGTACATGGTGATCGACGGGACCGACCTCTGGACCGGCAGCTACAACCTCTCCGACAACGCCGAGCACGAGACGTTCGAGAACATGATCCACCTGCGCGGCGCGGAGAACGCGGCGCTCGTGCAGTCCTTCGAGGACAACTTCCTCGCGATCTGGGAGACGGGGCGCGAGGAGGACAAGCTGACGAAGCTCCTCGGCACGATCCGCGGCCAGCAGACGATCCCGATCGTGTTCGAGCCGATGGCGCTCGGCTGGAACGAGGTGAGCGATCTCAAGCGCCTCATCCGTTCGAGCTGTCCCGCCGTCGACTCGGTCGACTTCCGGCGGAACGCCGCGGCGAAGACCACCTGCACGAAGCCGTGAGGAGCGCTTCCGCGCTCCTCGTCGCCCTCTCCCTCGGGCTCGCGGCCGGCTGCGGCCCGCGCGGCGCGGCCGGGCCGGTCGCGCCGCGAGAGGCAGAGCTCCCGCCCCTTCCCGCCTGGCAGGCGAGCCTCGACCGGGCGCATCCGCTCGTCGGACGCGTCTGGAGCACCCGGGAAGGACGCTTCGTCGACGAGCGTGCGCTCCGCGCGTCACTCCGCGGCCACGTGCTGCTCGGCGAGAAGCACGACAACCCCGATCACCACGCGCTCCAGGCGCGCCTCCTCGGGGCGATGCGCGCGAGCGGCCGCTCGCCCGTCGTCGCCTTCGAGATGCTCGCCCTCGCCGACGAGGAGCGCGCTCGTTCTGCGCAGCGCGCATCCCCTTCCGAGCCCGACGCCGTCGCGCGGGCCGTGAGCTGGGAGAGGTCGGGCTGGCCGGCCTTCTCGATGTACGCTCCGGTCTTCCGCGAGGCGCTCGCGATCGGGAGGCCGCTCGTCGCGACCGGCCTCGCGCCGGACACGATGCGCGCGATCGTGCGGGACGGCGCCGCGACGACCCCAGCGCCGGTCCCTCTGGGCGATGCCGAGACGACGTCGCTCCGCGAGGAGCTCGTCGCCTCGCACTGCGGACACCTCCCGGAGGCGATGGTGGAGGGGATGAGCCGGGCTCAGCGCGCGCGGGACGCGACGATGGCGGACGCGATGGTGCGCGCGGCGCGCGCGGAGAGGGTCGACGACGCCGTCCTCGTCGCGGGCGCAGGCCACGTCCGGAAGGACCGCGGCGTGCCGCGCGATCTCGCCGCGCTCGATCCCGCACGCCCCGTCGTCAGCGTCACGATGGTCGAGGTCGAGCGCGACAAGCTCGAGGCGGCCGCCTACGCGCCGCGCTGGAACACGAGCGCCCTGCCGTTCGATTTCCTCTGGTTCACGCCCCGGGCGAGCGACGACGACCCGTGCGCGAGCTTCAGAAGAACGTCGCGTACCCGCCCGTGAAGGACAGGCTGATCGTCGGCCCCCACACGCCTCGGAGGGACGGCTGGACGACGCTCGGATCGGCCATCCCGAGGTGGAAGCGGATCTCGGGGGACACGGAGTAGAGCGGCCACGCGCCCTGCCCCCGCGACAGGGCGAGCGCCGCGACCTCGACGTCCACTCCCCAGAGGACGGGCGTCTCGCGCAAGGCCTCTCGGATCCGCGCGCCGCCCACGAGGATGATCGATCCCGCGTCGTGGCTCTTCCGGAGATCGAGCGGGAGCCCGTAGGAGGTGAGCAGCTCCCAGACGAGGGGCCAGCGGATCTCCTGCTCGAGCATCGTCACCTGCGGATGACCGCCGGCGTCCCCCCGCGAGTCGTAGTGGAGCGCGGTCGAGATGCCCGCGTTCAGCTCGACGGCCGAGCGGTTCCGGCGCCCGGGGAGATAGGTGCCGAAGCGGTACGCGATGCCCATGGAGACGCCGAGGGCCGGCGCGTAGAGGTCGATCGGCGCGCTCTTCGGGAAGAGCGCGCTCGTGCTCACCGAGGCGAGGAGCTGGAAGGTGAGGCCGTGGTCGTTCGCGGCCGCGCCCTCGAGCGTCGACACGTCCTCGGACGCGCGGGGGAGCTCGACGAGGAGCGGACGGAGGAGGCTCACGCCCACGGTCCCGAGCGCGAGGAGGCGCCCGGCGGAGCAGGGGGCCGCGCGCTCGTCGATCGAGTCGTCGGGAGCGTCCGGCATCGACTCCGTGACGCACGGGTCCACCGCCGCGGTGACCACGTCGGGCGCGAGGAGCTGGCCGCGCGGCGCGACGCCGATCTCGACGACCGGCCGCGGGGCTCCCTCGCGGAGAGCGTCGATCGCGCGCCGCGCGGCCTTGAAGAGGTGACTCGCGTAGGACGCCGTCCCGGAGCGCGCGCGGCGCACGTGACGCGGGAGGGTCCACCAGGGCGTCGGGTCGAGGAGATCGGCGAACGCGATCCGCTCGCGCTCGCCGAGCTTCTCGAAGGAGGCCTGGACCCCGTCGGGGTCGAGCGCCATCGCGAGCTGGATCTCGACCTTCTTCACGGCGCGGACGACGTGCGCGCGGTCGGAGGCATCGCGCGTGAGGCCGAGGTGACCGTCGCCGGTCGTCGTCCAGCACGCCGGTAGGCCCTCTTCGACGGACTGATCGAGGCGCTCGCAGGACTCGACGCTCGTCGCGCGGGTGACGCGGAGGCCGTTCGCGTTGAAGAAGTCGTGGCGACTGCGCGTGAAGGTGTTGCCCTTCGCCCAGGCGCGATCCGTCATCACGAGGTGGCCGGCCGAGAAGGCGTCCTCGAAGAAGTGGAGCGCGAAGCCGTGCTCGAGGATGGCCTCCGCCGCGCGGCCGTGAGCGGCGAGCTCGAGGGAGCGGAGGTGATGGCCGAGGAACTGACCGACGGCGTTGTCGACGGCGCCGGCGAGGCCCGCGTCGCGGACCACGGTCTCGAGGCTCCGGCTCGCGTCGACGAAGTGCGAGCGCGTCCGCTGCGCGCGCAGCTCGTAGCCGGGATCGATGAAGTAGAAGTCGACGTCGAGCTCGTGCACGAACGACATGCGCTCGACGGGCGCCTTGGGCGCGGTCCGCACGCGCTCGAGGAAGCGGCGCCATTCGTAAGCCGCGGCGGTCGTGAGCTCCCGGCCCTTCGACGAGACGAGAACCTGACGGAGCTCGGCCGGGCCGTCCGCGTGATCGCCGGCGAGGGCGGGGAGCGCGGCGTAGGGGACGCAGTCCGCCCCAGCGTGGGCGCGGAGCATGGGCGTCGTCAGAGGCGCGCTCGAGGGGACGTCGTCGAGGCCCACCCTCACGTCCGCGCAGAGCGAGAGGCCGTCGGGGCCCGTCTTGGCGACCGCGTCGCGGAGCACGCGCTGGACGCCGTCCGGCAGCTGCGCCACGGCGTCCTTCGCGAGCACGACGTGCTCGGGAAAGTACCAGGCGTGAGCCTTCGAGCTGGGGAGGAGGAGGGCGAACGCGAGGACCGCGCTCAGGGATACGCGCAACGGAGCCCGAGCTTACCGTACTTGTTGAGCAGCATCGACGTGCGGCTCTGACCGCTCGCGGGCTTGGCGTAGCCGTGCACCTCCCACGAGCCGCTCGCGTTCCAGCCGTGGCGGGCGTCGAAGGGGCTCGCCGCGTAGGTCACGTTGCTCGTCAGGCCGTAGTTGTTGCCGATGAGGTCGGCGTGGCCGAAGGGCCCCCGGCCGCGCGTCCGGCCCGGCGCGGAGATGAACACGATGTAGTCGCTGCCGAGGAGCTTCGGGTACTCGTAGCTGTACTGGTAGTCGGCGTACTCGATCGTCGTGGCGTTCGCGTCCCACTTCACGGCGCAGGCGTCCTGCATCGCGTCCGTGGCCCAGGGGAAGCGGCAGCCCCAGTAGCTGTTCGTGCCGACCGCGCGCGGCGTCCGGGTCGTCTCCTCTGCCCACGGCGGGTTGTACGCGCCCCAGGCGGCGACCCACTCTTGCCCGAGCTCGAGGCGGCCGCCGTCCCAGACGCAGAAGGCCTGGCCGACGAGGTAGTCGATGCACTGCATCGACTTCGTGTCGTAGTCGTCCTGCCCGAGCTGGGGCGCCGCGCCGTCGTGCTCCCCTTCGGGGAAGCGGAACGCGTGCGTCCCGGGCGCGCCGACGAAGCAGCCCGTGCTCCCCTGCGCGTTCGCCTTGAAGATGAACCCGCCGAGGTGGCGCTTCACGGCGGTGTAGATCCCCGCCTGCTCCGTGCCCGCCATGCAGGTCGTGCCCGACGTCGTCTGTCCCTGCGAGCAGTCGGCGAGCTCGCCCGCGTTCTGGTTCCCGTCGAAGCTGGTCGGGAGATAGAGGTCCCAGTCCGGCTCGAGGAGGAGCCGCCCCTGCGCGTTGCCGGGGATCGCGGGGACGCGCCCGAGCGCCCGGGCCTGCTGCACGAACCCGCGGACGTCGTAGTTCACGTCCTCGAGGAACGCGCGGATGCGCCCGGCGGTCACCTGGTACTTCCCGAGCTTCACGGTCTGGCCCACCGTCGGCCCGGACGTCGGCGTCACCTCGGCCGTCGCGCAGCAGTCCTCCCACTGCTCCGCGCCGAGGCTCCCCGCGCCGCCGAAGCCGCACGTGTCGCCGCCCCAGTGCCGCTTGCAGCTCCGGTGCGAGGCGCACTTGAACTGGTAGTTGCAGCCGCCCGACGCGCAGTCGCCGTCGACCGCGCACGTAAGGCCCGCCGCGCAGCCGGGGTTGCCGCCGCCGCAGTCGACGTCGGTCTCCGTGCCGTTCTTCTTGCCATCCGTCGGCGTCGGGGCCTGGCAGCGCTTGCCCTGGCCGTCGCCGAGA
Source organism: Polyangiaceae bacterium (assembly GCA_022842465.1). Taxonomy (GTDB): domain Bacteria; phylum Myxococcota_A; class Polyangia; order Polyangiales; family Polyangiaceae; genus Labilithrix. The sequence goes on from JALHPN010000064.1 coordinate 37,909, forward strand.
TCGGCGCACACGTCGGACGCGCAGTCGCCGTCGACGAGGCACTTGAGCGCGTCGGCGCAGAGGTTGCCGCTCGAGCCGCCGCAGTCGACGTCCGTCTCGTCGCCGTTCTGCTCGCCGTCCGCCGGCGCGGGCTGCGTGCAGACCCCGGCCTTGCAGAAGGCGCTCGTGCAGTCCTCGCGCACCTTGCACTTCGCGGCGTCGGCGCACTTCGGGTTGCCCGCGCCGCCGCAGTCGACGTCGGTCTCGGTGCCGTTCTTGACCCCGTCGGTGGACGACGGCGCCTGGCACACGGCGTCCTTGCACGCGCTCGAGGTGCAGTCGGCGGCGACCTTGCATCCCTTGCCGTCCGCGCACGGGCTACAGCTCCCGCCGCAGTCGATGGCGGTCTCGCTGCCGTTCTTCACGCCGTCGGTGCAGGTCGCGGGCTCGCAGAGGCCCTTCGCGATGTTGCACACCCCGGACGGGCAGTCCGCGTCCTTCGTGCACGCGACGTCCGGCGCGCCTCCGTCCGGCTGCCCGGGCACCGCTCCGTCCTCGGACAGCGTGCCGCCGTCCGCGGAGGTGCCGCCGTCCTCCCCGTCAGGGTCGACGCTCGACGACGACGAGCAGCCTGCGGGAGCAGCGAGCGCGGAGACACCGACGAAGAAAAAGAGGAGAGCCGGGATGCGAGCGCGGGTCATCGCGCTTCATCGTAAGGGAGGAACGCCCGTTCTACGAGGTCACCCTAACGGCTGACACCCACGTCGGTCGCCTGTCCTCGCTCAACGGAGCACCTCGACCGTCACGGAGGCGACCCCCTGGCTCGCCGACGCGATCGCCGTGAAGGCCGCCCGCGAGAGGTCGATGCACCGGCCGGCCACGAACGGCCCGCGGTCGTTGATGCGGACGGTGACGGTCCTTCCGTTCGCGGTGTTCGTCACCCGGACCCGCGTGCCGAACGGCAGCCTCTTGTGGGCGGCAGTGAGCGCGTTCGGGTCGAACGACTCCCCGTTCGCCGTCCGCTGGCCCTCCGAGTAGAAGGAGGCCTTGCACGACTCGATCTGGCCCGTACCGGTGCCGGCCGGCGCACGTTCGCCGGCGTTTCCGGGGGCGGCGTCCTCGGGACGGAGGTACGTGCCGAAGACCCAGCCCTCCGCGCCGCCGTTCGTGACCTGGTAGTAGCCGTTCTGCGGGCTCGCCTTCACGAGGGTGACGACGGCGCCCGAGGCGAGCACGCGCTTCACGGGCTCGCGGCGGGACGGTCCCTCCCGGAAGTTCAGCCGCGTCGTGGTCGCGAACCTGGCGCCGACACGCGCCGTGCCGGTGAGCGCGTCGTCGTCGATCCCGACGTCCTCGTCGCCGACGCTCTCGTCGTCCTCGCTCGTGTCCGCCGCGCAGCCGACCGCGAACGTGGGGAGGGCGAGCGCGAGGAGGAGGAGGGCCCGCGAGAGCGTCATGCTCGGGGGAGCAGCAACCGCCATACCGCACCGGATGTGCGCCTTCGCCCCCGAAACCTGCGTGATCCAGAGAGCGATCTGGGTCGCCTCTGCGCCTCGTCGCGATCCCCTCTCCGCGTCGTGAGGAGCGAGGATCATCCTCGTCAGGCGGCGGGCGCGGGGCGACAGGAGGCGAGGCGCGCGATGGAGGCGATCTGCTCACGGAGGGTCGCCGTCTCGGCCGCGAGCTCCGGCGCCGCGCGGGCGCGGTCGATCGCGGTGAGGACCTCGTCGCGGAGCGGCGCGCGGAGCTCCGACCACGTGGCGTCCGGCGTCGCGAGCGCGAGGGCCGCCACGACGTCGGCGCGCGACGGAGACGCTTCGGCCGGCGCGGCCCCGAGCGCCGTGGTCACGAGCGCGTAGAGGTCGGTGGCGCGGAGCGCGGCGAGCATGTGGGCCATCGCGCCGGCGGGCGCGGCGGGATGGGGCCGCACGTCGACGGCGAGGACGACCTCCCGCATCGCCTCGGCAAAGGCCGCGATGACGTGAGGTGCCGTCGCGTCGGGCGCGAGGCCCGCGAGCGCGACGTGCGCCCGCGCCTCGGCCCCCGTGACGATCGCGCCGACGTGCACGGTCCCGGACAGACCGAAGACGACCGCCCGCGGCATGTCGCGCGGCCGGAGGACGAGCCACCCGCGAGAGCCGCCGCTCGCGGGGTCGGTCGTCGCCATCGCCGCGAAGAGCTTCCCGAGCGGCACCCAGTGCGGCGGGTACTTGAAGCGCGCCACGTCCAGGAGGAGGACGAGGTCCTTGTCGGGGTGATAGCCGCCGATCGGGGAGAAGTGCCCGTCGCCGGTCTGGCCGAGCCCGCCGCGCGCATAGGCGGCGATCGCGAGCGGCGCGCGAGGCGTGCGCGTGACCTCCTGCACCATGGCGCGGAGCGCCTCCTCGTCCGACGCCCGCGCCCGCACGACCTCCACCGCGGCGCCGTTGCAGCGCGAGAGGCAGGCGAGCTCCTCCAGCGTGAGGCCCTTCGCGCGGACGTCGTCGAGCGGCGCGCAGCAGTCGAGCAGCTCCTCGCTGAACCACCGCCAGGGCCCCTTCCAGAGCCGGCCCGGATCGACGCCGAGCGCGTTGAGGACGACGACGAGCGAGCCGAGGCCGCAGAAGGCGGGGTCGGCCTGCGTGTGGAACTGCTCCGCGAGCGCGAAGAAGCTCTCGAGGTGCCCCGTCGCGAGCGCTTCGCGAAAGAGCGCGCGGCCCGCCTCGGACGAGAAGGCGACGAGGTCGGCGGGGAGCGGCCGCTGGTAGAAGCTGGTCGTCGGCTCCATGCGTCGCGTCGAGTCTAGCGCGGCGGAGGGCCACAAAACGCGCAACGCGCCCGAGGGAGACCCTCGAGCGCGCTACACTTTGCCTCCAGGAGGCGCGTCGCTCAGTAGCCGCGGTGACCGCCGCCGCCGCCGCCACGGCGATCGCCGCCGCGACCACCACCGCCGCCGCCGCCGC
>JALHPN010000065.1 GCA_022842465.1 Polyangiaceae bacterium
CTCCCTCCGCGCCCCCGGCACGCGCGGCCATGGCGGCCGCGACGGCAGCGCCCGCAGCCGTGACGGCGAAGGCGCCCCCGGACGCGACGAGCAAGGCGGCGAAGGCGGCCACGCCGGTCCGCGCTCCCGTGATCCTCTACGAGAGCGACCTCCGCATGCTCGCCGACGAGGCCGTGATCCCGAAGACCCTCGATCGCATCATCGACGTCGCCGAGTCGCTCGGCGGGCACATCGCGGGTCGGAAGGACGCGAGCGTGACGATCAAGGTCCCGTCCGCGCAGTTCCGTGAAGCGCTCACCCGCATCGACGCGCTCGGAATCCCGGTGGTCCACCGCTCGGTGAAGGCGGACGACGTCTCCGAGGAGTTCCACGATCTCGAGGTCCGTCTCGTCAACCTGAAGGCGACGCGCGCGCGCCTCGGCGAGTTCCTCGCGCGCGCCGCGAACATCCCCGACATGCTCACAGTCGAGCGGGAGCTCGAGCGGGTCGCGCTCGAGATCGACCGCATCGAGGGGCGCCTCGAGTTCCTCCGGACGCGCGCCGCGATGAGCACGATCGCGGTCGCCATCGACGCGAAGCCGAAGGTCGCGCCCGTCGTCGCCGCGCCCCCTCCTCCGCCTCCGCCTCCGCCCCCTCCTCCGCCTCCGCTGCGTACCCCCGAGATCCCCGTCGCGTGGATCTCCCGCGTCGGCGTCGATCCCCTCCTCTCCCTCCAGAAGTGAACGAAGGACCCCCTCCCATGCGCGCTCTCCGCCTCGTCGTCGTCGCCGCCGCCCTCACCCTCGCCGCCTGCCACGGGGCGCGTCTCGAGACGCCGTCGGGCTTCGCGACGCTCTCGTCGTCGTCCGACTACAGCTACCGCGCGACCAGCGCGAAGGGCGTCGTCCTCGCGACGCGCACCGAGCCCAACGAGGTGAAGGCGAACACCGCCTTCTACGCCGACGCCCTCGACGCGAAGCTCCGCGGCAAGGGGTACACCCCGGACGGCACCGCCACGGTGAAGACCGAGAAGGGCCTCACCGGCACGCAGCTCCGCTACGTCACGGAGCGGAACGGACGAGCGCATCGCTACTGGATCGCCGTCTTCGCGACGGACGCGAAGGTCTACGTCGTCGAGGCGGCGGGCGACAAGGAGCCGTTCGACGCCGCGGAGACGACGGTGGAGAAGGCGATCCGGACGCTCGACGCGACCTGAGCGCGGGGCGCGCCCTCCGGCCCGCGACGCTTCAGAGCGTGACCGCGCAGGCGCCCCACGTGAAGCCGCTTCCGAACGCCGCGAAGAGCACGTTCGAGCCGCGCGCGCAGCGCCCCTCGCGCCACGCCTCCGACAGGCCGAGCGGGATCGTCGCGGCCGTGGTGTTGCCGTACCTCTCGATGTTCGCGACCGCCTTCGCCTCGGGGATCCCGAGCTTCGCGCAGACCATCTGGTTGATGCGCAGGTTCGCCTGGTGAGGGACGAAGAGGTCGATCTGATCCGCCGTCAGCTGCGCGCTCTCGAGCGCCTGCTTCGCGACCTCGGGCATCTTCTCGACGGCCCAGCGGAAGACCTGCTTGCCGTTCATCGACGGGAAGTGCCTGCCCTCGTCGAGCATCTCCTTCGTGAGGCGCGGGTCGTAGGCGCTCGCGGGCGCCTCCACCCAGAGCTCCTTCGCGCCCGAGCCGTCCGCGTGGAGGTGGATGGGCTTGATCCCCTGCCCTTCGGCCGTCGCAGGCCCGATGATCGCCGCGCCGGCGCCGTCGCCGAAGAGCACCGCCACGTCACGGCCGCGATCGGCGAGCTCGATGCCGGTCGAGTGGACCTCGGCCCCGACGAGGAGCACGTTGCGGTAGACCCCCGACCGCACCCAGGCGTCCGCGATCGAGAGCCCGTAGAGGAAGCCCGTGCACTGGTTGCGCACGTCGAGGGCCGGCACGCCGTGGAGGCCGAGCTTGTCGCCGAGGAAGCAGCCCGAGCCCGGGAAGTTGTGGTCGGGGGAGAGGGTCGCGAAGATGATCGCGTCGATGTCCTTCGCCGCGAGGCCGGCGTGCTCGAGCGCCATCTGGGACGCCGGGACGGCCAGGTCGCTGGCGCCGATGCCGGAGCGTTCGATGTACCGCCGCTCCTTGATGCCCGTGCGCTGCTGGATCCACTCGTCCGAGGTGTTCATGATCTTCGCGAGATCGTGGTTCGTCACGACCTTCGAGGGGACGTGGTGACCGACGCCGAGGATGGTGGACGCATGGACGGGCTTCATGGCGACCACCCTTCCCGTTCCCGCACGAGCTGGCAAGACGGAATTTCCACCGGCCTCCTTACACGTGGGTGGGGCATCGTGCCCGTTGTGAACGGCCGATCGTCTGTAATGCTTCCCTTGTGGTGACCGACGAGAAGCACGCCTACCGGCGCTACGCCCTCCTCTTCCCCGTGACGCTGACGTCCGGGGCCGAAGAGGTCGTCGGGGTGTGTCGGCAGGCGGGCGCCGACGCCGCGCTCGTCTCCGCGTCGGGGCCGCTCGCGCCGGGCGCCGAGGTCGTCCTCCGCTTCCGCTTGAGCGCCGAGCTCCGCGACGAGCGGACGGTGCAGGGCCGCGTCGTCCGACAGGAGCTCACCGAGGGGGAGCTCTCGCTCGCGTTCCCCTACTGCGTCTCGGTCGAGTTCGCGTCCCCGGATCCCGACCTGCTCGACGATCTCGGCGCGCACTCGGTCCGCACGCCGGACTGAGACCTCGCGCGCGTCAGCTCGCGAGGATGTCCGAGAGGGCGGACTCGAGCTCCGGAAAGAGGAACGCGTAGCCGCTCTCCACGAGGCGCGTCGGCAGCGCGCGCTGGCCGGTGAGGAGCACCTCCGCGGCCTCTCCGAACGCGAGCTTCACCGCGAACGCGGGCACGCGCAGCTTGGCTGGCCGACCGAGCGCCTTGCCGAGCGCGGCGGCGAACGCGTTCATCGTCACCGGCTCGGGCGCGGTCAGGTTCACGGGGCCCGAGAGCGACTCGGCGCCGATCGCGTACTCGACCGCGCGCACGACGTCGCGCCTGTGGACCCACGGCATGTACTGCTTGCCCGCGCCGACGGGGCCGCCGGCGAAGCTCTTGAAAGCCGGGACCATGCGCGCGAGCATCCCGCCGCCCTTGCCGAGCACGAGCCCGAGCCGGGGGTGCACGACGCGTACGCCGGCGCTCCGCGCGCGGTCCGCCGCGGCCTCCCAGTCACGACAGAGGACCGCGAGGAAGTCCGTGCCGGCCGGCGCGTCCTCGTGGACCGTGCGGTCCCCCGTCTCGACGCCGTAGTAGCCGACCGCCGACGCGCTGACGAGGACGCGCGGCTTCCGCTCCGCCCTCGCGATGGCGTCGGACACGAGCTCGGTCGTGCGGATGCGGCTCGAGCGGAGCGTCTCCTTCCGGCCGTCGCTCCATCGCTCGTCCATCACGCCGGCGCCGGCGAGGTGGACGACCGCGTCGGCCCCGTCGAGGCGACGCGTCCACTCGCCCGTCGCGGACGGGGTCCAGGTCGCGACGGTGATGCTGCCCGGGCGCGTCCGTCCCCCGAAGGCGGCGTCGTCGCGACCTCCGCGTGACAGGACGACGACCTCGTCGCCACGCTCCGCGAGCGAGGTGACGAGGTCCTTGCCGACGAAGCCGGTCCCGCCTGTGACGACGATGCGCACGAGATCGACAGGATGCCACCCGCGGCCACGCGGCGGCGAGCTTTTGGCCGTTCCTCGCCTTTCTCCCTAAGCTCGTGCGGATGTGGCGGCGCTCGCAGGCTCTCGTCGTGGTCGCCTGCGCGCTCTTGGCGTCGTGCGCGCCGAAGTCCACGGGCGACGCCGAGGCGAAGAAGGACGTGAAGTGGCTCGCGACGGACGGTGCGCCGGAGTCGATCGCCGCCCTCGGACGCCTCGCCGACACCGATCCCAAGGCCCTCACCGCCCTCGAGGACCGCGCCGGCTACGACGTGAACGTCTACATCGCGGCCTGGCAAGCCGTGCTCCGCGACCAGGGCTGGGGCGACAAGGTCCTCCGCGCCGGGCTCGCCGATCCGACGCGCGCCGAGATGGCCGCCTCGTCCATGCCGCGGAGCGACGTCCACCTCGCGCCCTTCGTGAACGAGCTCGAGGGAGCGGTCGTGCGGCTCGCGGCTGGCAAGCGCGGCAGCGTCGTCGCCGGGGTGCTCGCGAGCGTCGGCATCGCCGCCCACCCGGCCGTGGAGCGGCGCCTCCTCGACGCGAAGACGCGCTCGGCGATGTGCGACGGCATCGGCCTCCCGGAGGCGAGCCCCGATGCGCGCGGGCTCGTCCTGAAGGTGCCTGCCGAGGCGCGCGACAACACCTCGTGCGTCGACCTCGTGCTGCGCCTCGCCGCGACCGACGCGACGACTTTCGACTGGTTCACGCGGTCGAGCGAGCCCGGCCTCTTCGGCGCCGCCGCGAGGCGCGACATGCCGTGCCCGAAGCTCGCCGCCGCGTGGAAGAAGGCGCTCGTCGAGCGGCCGCCCGCCGAGCACGGCGCGCTCGTCGTCCCGCTCCGCCTCTCCGTGGGCCGCTGCTCGCTGGCGCTCGATCCGGTCCTCGCCGATCTGCTCGCGACGGCGCCGGGCACGCGCTCGTGCATCCTCCAGGCGATCGAGCCCTTCAGTCAGGAGCTCTCCGACATGAAGACGACGTGCCAGACGCTCGCGCAGCGCTGGGTCGCCGCCGAGCCGCAGCGCCTGCGCGAGCGCGTCGCCGACGCCCGCCAGAACGCCTGCCGCCACGTGCGCTGACGAGCGGGCGAGCTCAGCCCCCGAGGTAGGCGGCCTGGATGTCCGCGTTCTCCGCGAGGTCCTTCGAGTCGCCGGACAGCGCGATCTCCCCCGTGCGGAGCACGTAGGCGCGCTTGCTCGTCTTCAGCGCGATGCGCGTGTTCTGCTCGACGACGAGGATCGTGACGCCGGACTTCGCGATCGCCCCGACGGCCTCGAAGATCTGCTGCACGAGCTTCGGCGCGATGCCGAGCGACGGCTCGTCGAGGAGGAGGAGCGACGGGCGCGCCATCATCGCGCGCCCGATCGCGAGCATCTGCTGCTCGCCGCCCGAGAGCGTGCCGCCCTCCTGCTTCATCCGCTCGCCGAGGCGCGGGAAGAGCTTCGTGACGTCCTCGATCGTCTCCTTCATCGTCTCCTCGTGACGATGGAGGTACGCGCCGAGCTCGAGGTTCTCGCGCACCGTGAGGTTCGGGAAGATCGCGCGACCCTCGGGGACGAGCGAGATGCCGGCCGCGACGCGGTCCTCCGTCGCCATCGAGCCGAGCGCGCGGCCCGCGAACGTGATCGTCCCCGACGAGAGCGGGAGGAGGCCCGCGATGCTCTTCAGCGTCGTCGTCTTGCCGGCGCCGTTCGCGCCGATCATCGCGACGATCTCCCCCGGGAAGACCTGGAGGGAGACGCCCTTCAGCGCCTTGATCCCGCCGTAGGCGACGCGCACGTCGTCGAGGGCGAGGAGCGGCTCGCCCTCGGCGATCGCCGGCGCCTTTCGCGTGGGGTGCGCGACGCGCATCAGCTCGCGCGCTCCTCGGGCGCGTCGTCGTCCTCTTCCCCGAGGTAGGCGGCGAGGACCTTGGGATGGTTCCGGACGACCTCGGGCGTGCCCGCCGCGATCGTCTCGCCGTGGTCGAGGACGTGGATGTCCTCGCACACGCCCATCACCACCTGCATGTTGTGCTCGACGAGGACGACGGAGAGATCGAACGTGTCGCGAAGCCAGCGGATCTGCGTCTTCAGCCCCTCGGCCTCGCCGTAGTTCATCCCTGCGGCGGGCTCGTCGAGGAGGAGCACCTTCGGCTCGAGCATCATCGCGCGCGCGATCTCGAGGCGACGCTGGTTGCCGTAGGAGAGCGACGTCGACGGCTCGTCGGCCGCGTGCTGGAGATCGAACACCCGGAGGAGCTCGAGGGCGCGCGCGTGCATCGTCTCCTCGTCCTCGTAGTGGACGGGGAGGCGGAGGACGGCCGCGGCGAGGTGAGCGCGCTTCTGGAGCTCGCACGCGACGAGGAGGTTCTCGACGACGGTGAGCTGCCCGAAGAGCCGGATGTTCTGGAACGTCCGCGCCACGCCCGCAGCGGCGATCCGCGCGGGCTTCAGCGGGCGGAGGTCCCGGGTGCCGAGCAGGATCGACCCCTCGTCGGGCTTGTAGACGCCCGTGACGAGGTTGAAGACCGTCGTCTTGCCCGCGCCGTTCGGGCCGATGAGCCCGAAGATGCTCTTCCCCTTCACGGTGAAGCTCACGTCGGACACGGCCTTGAGGCCGCCGAAGCTCTTCGACACGCCGCGGAGGACGAGATCGGGCACCACGTCAGGCCTTCCCTTCCGGCCGCTTGCGGCGGAGGAGCTCGCGCTCGCCGAGGAGGCCCTCGGGGCGGACGATCATCAGGGCGATGAGGACCACGGCGTAGACGATCATGCGGAGCGCGTTCAGATCGAGCCCGTCGTACGCGCGACGGAGGCTCTGCACGAGGTCCGTCGACTGGAGCAGCTCGATCGCCTTGATCGTGAAGGTGATGAGGACGCCGCCGAGCGCCGAGCCCGTCACGCTCCCGGAGCCGCCGAGGATGACCATCGTGATCGCGTCGAACGACGCCGCGAAGTTGTAGTTGTCGGGGTTCACGACCGGCGTGCCGTCACGCATGATCGCCATGAGGCCGCCCGCGATCCCCGCGCCCGTCGCGGCGAGGACGAAGGACGTGACCTTGTAGCTCGTCGGATCGACGCCGACGGCGGCCGCCGCGATCTCGTCCTCGCGGAGCGCGCGGAGGGCGCGGCCCCACCCGCTGAACTTGATGCGCCACGCGACGACGCCGAGGAGCAACGCGAGCCCGAAGACCCAGAACGGCCCCGCGTAGAGCGGGACGCCCTGGTTCTCCACGCCCTGGTAGCCGTTCTGCCCGCCGAGCGACGACAGCGCGCGGCCGATCGGCCCGGCCGCCTCCGCCTGGGCGGTCGCGATGACGAGGCGGAAGATCTCCGCGAAGCCGAGCGTCACGATCGCGAGGTAGTCCCCGCGGAGACGCAGGCTCGGCAGCCCCACCATGAGCCCGAAGAGCGCGGAGAGCAGCGCCGACGCGAGGAGACACACCGGCACGACCAGGAAGGAGCGCGCCAGCGTCGGCTCCCCGTCCCCGAGCGCGTGGTGGAGATGCGAGGCGATGACCGCGCTCGTGTACCCGCCGATGCCGACGAAGCCGGCGTGGCCGATCGAGAACTGACCGGCCATGCCGTTGATGATGTTGAGCGACAGCGCGACGAGCACGTTGCACGCCGCCAGCATGAGAAGCTGCCGGATCGAGCTGTCCGGGACGAGGTCCTTCAAGAAGACGTCGAGGAGGAGGACGACGACGAGCGCCCCTGCTCCGTAGAGCAGGCCCTTCGAACGCCCCGTCGAGACCCCGGCCTTCGTGGACACCGACGCCGCTTCTACCAAGAAGCGCGGCCGCGCGCACCCACGGCGACGCGCTACTTCACGACGCGGAGATACGGCGGGAGCTCACGCTTAGGCCGCGTCGACGGCGTGCCCGACGGGCTCGTCGGCTGCGGAGCCTCCGCCGGCTTCGAGGGCGGCGCCGCCGCGTCGTCGTCCGCCGTCGGCGCCGCAGCGACCTTCGGCGGGGGCTCGAGCCGGAGCTTCTCCTGCACCGGGCGCATCCGCGACGGGCCGCCGAGGGGCGTCGGCCCGTCGCGACGGACCGTGCGTTCTTCGGTCCGCGCGTCCGGCTTCACGCCGCGCTCCTTCTTGTCGGCCTTGTCGCTCTTGTCGATCTTGTCGTCGAGCCGCGCCTCGGAGGGCGGCGGCGCGGGGACGGCCATGAGGATCGGCCGGCCGTCCTCCTTCTTCCCCTTCTTGCCGCCTCGCTTCTTGCCGCCGCCGCTGTCGGGCGCCGCCTCCACGATCCGCGGCGCGCGCTTGCCCTTGCTCGACGGCGTGCCGTTGCCGGAGGACGGCGGCGCGAGCTCGCGACCGAGCGACGCCCCCGAGGGATGGTCCTCGGCCACGCGCACCGAGAGCTCCTGCGGCACGTCGTCGGGCCACACCATCCCGCGCCCGTCGTCCCCCACCATCGCGAAGACGCTGGTCCACGGGACGACGCAGTAGAAGGGCGAGCGGTTGAAGGAGAGCGTGCAGCTCATGCTCTCGTCGTCGAGCCGGAGGTCCGGGATCGGGACGGGCATGTTCAGGCCGATCTTGAGGATGAGACGCGGCTCCTTCCGGAACTGCGGAGGGACCACGACACCTCGTGCGCGCGGGTCGAGGTAGATGTCGACGTTCGATCTCTCGAGGAGCGCGAGCGCGACCTCCTTCTTCGGCGGCAGAAGCTGAGTCATGAGCCCCCACTCCTTCTAGCGCGCTCCGAGTTCCTCTGCCAGTGTCCGGATCGGTTCATGCCCGCGGCCCCTCACGTCGTCACGACACGCTTGCGCGTACCCGCGAAGCCGTGCGTCATCGAAGGGGACGTCTTCGATGCGTGGTCGTGGTGCGCGAGCGATCACCTCGTGTGGCTCCACCACGATCGCCTCGCCGAGGGGTCGGTCGCGACGACGAACCCGGCCGATCTCGTGTTCGTGGTCACCGACGGCGACGTCGCCGCGCGCGTCGGCCTCCCGCGCGAGCTCGCGCGCCTCCACGCGAAGGGCTTCGGCTTCGACGAGGCGACGTGGGCGCTCGCGCCGTACGCGATCGACGACGCGACCGACCTCCTCCACGCGACGCGGACGCGGCCGCGCGACGTGCTCGCGCTGTGCGCTCCCTCCCTGCCCGCGCTCGTGTGGGGGCTCCACGACTGGGCGCACTTCCACAACCACGGCCCGTTCGACGATCCGCCGATGACCGAGCTCGCCTGCGACCTCGTCGCCCTCGCGTGGCTCCGGGAGAACCGCGAGGCGATCGGGCTCGGGGAGGACGCCGTCGCGCGCGTGGCCCGAGACCTCGCCGGGATCACGCGGCAGCGCTTCGAGGGCGCGGGGCGCCGCGTGCCGTGCGACGCGGAGGCGATCTTCGACGGCCCCTACCCCATTGCGCCCGTCGCGCGGACGAGCGCGGCGTAGGGCGTGATGCGGAGCCGCCACGCTCTCCTCGTCCTCGTCGCGGCGCTCGGCGCATGCCGCGGGGGGGCCCCGCCGGCCGAGCCGCGCGAGCCGTCCTGCGGGGGCGTGGGCGACGAGCGGCAGGTCGACGCCGACCTCGAGCTCGTCGAGTCGTGGCCCGTCGGGACGACCCTCGATCACCAGGACATCCCCGACACCTGGCTCGTGTGGAGCGAGATGATCGGCCGCGCGGAGCGCACGCTCGACGTCGCCCAGTTCTACGCGAGCCAGGCGGAGGGGAGAGACCTCCCCGAGAGCAAGCTCTCGGCGGTCCTCCATCGAATCGACGCGGCGGTGAAGCGCGGCGTGAGGGTCCGCTTCCTCGTCGACGCGTCGTTCGCGGACAAGTACCCCGCCACGCTCGCCGAGCTCGAGGGCCGCGGCGTCGTCGTGAAGAAGCTCGACGCGGGCAGGCTCATGGGCGGCGTCCTCCACGCGAAGTACTTCGTCGTCGACGGGAAGGAGGCGTTCCTCGGGAGCCCGAACTTCGACTGGCGCGCGCTCTCGCACATCCAGGAGATCGGCGTCCGCCTGCGCGGCGAGCACGTCGGCCTCCTCGCGTCGGTCTTCGCCGAGGACTGGGTCCGCGCGGGCGGCGCCGACGAGCGCCCCGACGCCGGCGCGCTCGTCTTCGGCGGCGGGACGGAGCGCGCGGGGGTGACGCTCGCGGCGAGCCCGGACGGGCACCTCCCGCCCGGCGCCCCGTGGGACCTCCCCATGCTCGTCCAGCTCCTCCAGAGCGCGAAGCACACCGTCGACGTGCAGCTCCTCACCTACGGCACGACGAACCGCGACGGCTCGGCCTTCCCGACGCTCGACGACGCGCTCCGCCTCGCGGCCGCGCGCGGCGTGCGGGTGAGGCTCCTCGTCTCGCACTGGGCCGCGAAGCCCGGGAGCGCGACGCGGGCCTCGCTCGAGGCGCTCGCGCGCGTCCCGAACGTCCAGGTCCACGTCCTCACGATCCCTTCCCTCCCCGACCGCGAGATCCCCTTCGCGCGCGTCGCGCACGCCAAGTACGCGATCGTCGACCGGGCCGAGGCGTGGATCGGTACGAGCAACTGGGAGGGTGACTACTTCCTGAAGAGCCGCAACGTGAGCGCGTTCGTGCACGGCGGCACCGTGACGAGGAGGCTCGAGACGGTCTTCGAGGACGGCTGGCCCGAGCCCTACGGAGCGCCCCTCAGCGCGACGCCGCCCACGCCCGGTGGTCCACCATCAGGCACCGGTCCTGCACGACGGTGATCCCGGCGGCGGCGAGCCGCTCGGCGAAGGTCGGCTCCTTGATCCCGAGCTGGATCCAGACGAAGCGCGGCTTGGCGGCGACGATGTCGTCGTAGTGCGCGGCGAGATCCCGCGCGCGCCGGAACACGTTCACCATGTCGAGCGGGCGCGGGACGTCCGCGACGCGCCGCTTGACCGGTAGGCCGAGGATCTCCGTCACCTCTGGGTAGTAGACCGGCACCGGGTAGACGGTGAAGCCGGCCTCGACGAGGTACTTCGGGACGTAGAAGGCCGGCGTGTCCGCCTGCCCCTCCGTCTTGATGCCGAGGACGGCGATCGTCTTCGTGCGGGCGAGCACCTCGGCGATGCCCTCGGGATCCGTGACGACTCGTCCGCTTCGTTCGGTCATGACGCGAGCTCCGCGAGCATCTCGCTCGCCTTTCCGCGGAGGCGGTGCTGGTAGAAATGGCTCACCGGCGTGTCCTCCAGGTTCACTTCGACGGTCACCGCGCCGTGCATCACGGCGATGCGCGGGAGATCCGCCGCAGGGTACACCACGCCGGACGTGCCGACGCTGACCAGGAGATCGCAGGCCGTGAGCGCCTCCTGCGCGCGGCGGATGTTCCTCGGATCGAGCGCGTCCTCGAACCAGACGATGTCGGGTCGGAAGAACGCGCCGCACGCGCAGCGGCGCGGAGCCATGGGAACGGACGTGTCGGGTCGCACGATGCCGTCGGCGTCGCAGCGGACCCGCCAGAGCGATCCGTGGAGCTCGACCACGTCCCGCGCGCCGGCGCGCTGGTGGAGGCCGTCGATGTTCTGCGTCACGATCGTCGTGCCCGCCTTCGACGCCTGGATGGACGCGATGACGCGGTGGCCCTCGTTCGGCGCGCAGGCGCTCACCGCCGCACGGCGCTTGTCGTGAAAATCCCAGACCTTGTCCGGATCGCGATCGAAGGCGCGCTGGCAGGCGTAGTCCTCGTAGTCGTACTCCTTCCAGATGCCCCCCGTGCCCCGGTACGTCGGGATGCCGCTCTCGGACGAGAGGCCCGCGCCCGTGAAGAACACGATGCGCTCGAAGTCGCGGAACCGGACGGGGGCAGGCGGCATCGTCGTGAGCGTACCCTCAGGAGAGCGAGGTCGGGATGGGCAGGATGGCGATCGTCACGGGGACGAGCAAGGGGATCGGGCGCGCGATCGCGAAGGCGCTCGTCGCGAAGGGGCTCGACGTGCTCGCCACCAGCCGGGACGCGGTGCGCGGCGCGGCGACCGCGGAAGAGCTCGGCGTTCCCTTCCACCCGCTCGACGTCACGAGCGAGGCGAGCGTGGGCTCGCTCGCAGGAGACGTCGACGGGGTCGACGTGCTCGTGAACAACGCCGGGATCGCGCTGGACGGCTTCGACGCGGAGATCGCGCGGAGGACGCTCGACGTGAACCTCCACGGCGCGATCCGCGTGACGGAGGCGCTCCTCCCGATGATGCGCGCGGGCGGGCGAATCGTGATGGTGTCGAGCGGGATGGGCGAGCTCTCGTGCATCTCGGGCGCGCTCCGCGAGGAGATCGCGTCGCCGTCGCTCACGCGGGAGGCGATGCTCGCGATCGCCGATCGCTTCGTCCGCGAGGTCGCGGCCGGCACCCACGCGAAGAGCGGCTTCCCGTCGTCGGGCTACCGCGTCTCGAAGGTGCTCATGAACGCGTACACGCGGATCCTCGCGCGCGAGCTCTCCGCCGATCCGCGGAGGCTCCTCGTGAACGCCGCCTGCCCGGGCTGGGTGCGGACGGATCTCGGAGGAGAGCGGGCGCCGCGCTCGCCGGCGGAGGGCGCTCGGACGCCGGTGTGGCTCGCGACGCTCCCCGAGGGCGGGCCGAGCGGCCGGTTCTTCCGCGACGAGCGGGAGATCGCCTGGTGACGCGGCGCTACTTCGCGATCTGCCGGCGATAGACGACCGTGCGGCGCTTGTCCTTCGCGGACGGAAGGCCCTTCACGGTGGAGACCAGCGAGACCTTCTCGATCGGCTTCGTCGGGACGACGCGGGGCGGGCCGTCGAGCGTCCACGCCGGCCCGTCGGTGAGGGGGAACGCGAACGGCGGCGTCGGCGCGAGCGAGACCGCGATCGCCGCGTCCTCGCCCGTGCGACCGAGGATGTCGGCGCCCTTCTCCGTCTCCGTCACGGCCTCGAGCGTCGTCGGCTCGAAGCCCTCGAAGCGGAGCCGGCGCGAGAGGGCGACCATCTGCGTCTCGACCTTGAGGGCGACGGGATCGTTCGCCGTCTCGAGCGCGAAGAGCCAGAACGGGAGCTTCGCGCGCGCGATGCCGGCGTTCGCGTCCTTGCCCGTGAGATGCCACGTCTGCGGACCGGAGAACGCGCAGATCGCGTCGAGCGTCGTGCGATCGAGCGGCGGCTCGCAGTAGCTGAAGACGCCGTCGGGGGACTCGGAGGTGAGCGCCATCGGCGTCGCGAAGGAGAGCGCGACGAGCCGAGCGTCGGGGTTCGGCGCGATCTCCGGCGTCGTCGCCATGTCGACGAGCTGCTCGGGCACCGTCGCCGCGACGAGCGCCTGCTTCGCGCTCCACGCGCGATCGGCGAGCGCGATGGCCTCGCCCGCGAGCGGGAAGCCCGCGAGGCGCGCGACCTCGCGGAGGCCGGAGAGACCGCCGACCTTCGCGGCGGGCACCGTCACGACGTGGGCGCCTTCGCTCGTCGGGCTCCCGCGGAGGAGGAGGAGCGACGTGGCGTCCTTCGCGCAGATCCCGATCGGCCCCGCGGCCTCGGGGACGACCGTGACGCCTCCGCGGCCGCGGAGCGCGAGCTTCTCCTCGCGGGAGGTCGAGAGGGCGAGAGCGCAGCTCGCGGCCGGGATCTCGACGGGGACGAAGGGCGTCGCGGCCTTCGCGCTCACGCTCACCTCGAAGCCCGCGCGCGCGAGCGAGGCGCGTTTCGGGTCGGCGAGCCAGGCACCATCGGCCGTCGGCTTCGGGGCGCGCTTCGCGTCGAGCCACGCGTCGAGGCTCGCCTCGGCGCACGCCTCGTCCGTCTTGCCGGAGGTGCCCGGCTGGAACGGGAGGAAGAAGCCCGCGCGGGAGCCGCCGACCTCCTTCGCGTCGATGCGGAGGACCGCGAGCCCCGCCGACTCGGGGCTGCTCGGCGCCGGCCCGCGCACCGTGACCTTGCCCGGCTCGCACGCGCACGCGTAGACCGGCCCCTTGCCCGCGACCTTCGGCATGTCCCCGAGCGTGAGCTCGAGCGGCGCGTCCCCCGTCTGCGACGAGACGGCGAGCCAGCACCCCGCCTCGCCCTTCGTCTCCACGACGGTGGGCTCCCTCCGCGGGGACGTGTCGACGATGACGAAGCCCATCGCGCGGTAGGGATCGGTCGCTTGCTCCATCGCGCCGCGCCGCACGATCTCCCGCCGGAACGCGAAGGCGCCCGAGAGCGTGAGGACGACGAGCGACGCGCCGATCCCGGCGTACATCAGCCGTCGACGCGTCGACTCCTTGACCGCGACGGCCCGCTCCGCCTCGAGCTCGGCGGCGCGCTTCGCCCGCGCGCTCTCGTCCTCACGCCGCGCGCGCTCGTGCTCGGGGTGGCGCCCCTGCAGGACGGAGAGCGCACGCTCGACCTCGTGGAGATCCTGGGCGCCTTCCTTCGACTTGGGAGGCAAGGGCATCGGCCGCTACCCAAGATGCCAGAAAAGGCCTCAGGGATGGAAGCGCCGTGCCGGATTCCGCGCGGCCCCGCCCGCGGGCCCCGTGCGACGGACGTCGCCGGGCGGGGCGCTGTCGAGCGGCTCGCTCTCCACGGGCTCGTCCTCGTTCGTGTCGAGGACGAGGAAGGGCCCGCCGTCCTCGTCCTCGGCGACCTCGTCGTTCGCGTCGGCGGAGACGTCCTCCCCCGTCGTGGCGGCGGCGATGAACTCCTCGCCGAACGCCTCGGCCTCGGCCTCGGTGAGCTGCGTGTGCCGGCCGCCGATCTCGGCGGACGGATCCGGCAGGAAGGCCTCGCCGTCGTCCATGCGGTGCGCGACCTTGCGTGCGTGACGGATGGTGGGGTCGACGCGTCCGTCCGGGAGCCGCTCGGCGTTCTTGGGCTTCGTGTCTGGGTCCATCATTTTCACCTGGAGCTGCCCGGTGCAAGCGATGGGCCTCTGGCGTGCGCGCTACGGATCGGCGTCGTCGAGGTCATCGTCCGGGACGCTCGCCGACGCCGCGGAGGGCTTCATGTCTGCAGTCGCCGTACACGAAGCGAAGCAGTTCTGACCCCGGACGGGCTTCTCGCTGTACGTCCAACGGAGGGTGCTGCCGCGGAGCGCGCCTGTGACGGTCTGGTGTGTCTCCCAGTGACATCCATCGTCCCAGTCGAGCTCCGTCGTGAGCTCGAGCTGCACCCTGCCGCCGACGAGCGAGCCCGTGAACCGGTGCGAGCCGACGTCGAGGTCGACGGGCCCGTCGCCGTTGCACGGGTAGCGCAGGCGGCCGGCGGACTTGGACACCTGCTCGTCGAGCTGACACGACGCGCCCGTGCGGATGCGGCCCGTCAACGCGAGGCGCATGTCGCAGCGCGAGCGATCCTCCGCGGCAGCCTTCGGGAGCGGCGCGATCGGCCCCGCCGACGCATCGATGCCGGCGACGTTGACGGACTCGACCGGCACGGTCGGCGGCGCGCCGACGGTGGAGCACGCCGCGAGCGCGAGCGCGCCGGCGCCGAGGCCGAGGCCGACGAGGAGAGCGGCGCGGAGGTCCATGGCGCCGGCGAGTCTAGCCCCAGGGCCCGCCGCCGGGGCGCCCCTTGCGTGCGGGGGGCGCCGGGCCTAGGTTGCCGGGTGCCTCATCACCCATTCGGGGGCGATCGGCTTCGACGGAGATCATCGACCGTTCTGCAGCGTGTCGTGGGTTCTTGGGACCACGTAAATCCCTCTGGAAACGTTAATTGCGAACGACAACGCAATCGCTCTCGCCGCCTAAGAACCGGTGAAGCCGTCCGACGGAGAGGTCTGCCTGTACCTCCCGAAGGGCGTGACCAAACAGGCTGGCCAACCGTCGGGCTCCCGGGCGCGAGGCGAGATCAAACAGGAAGCTAGGCTCAGGGGTAGGTCGCTGGCCATCGACCTCCGGGCCTAGATAAACGGCCAGATACACACGTAGAAGCAAGCGGCCTCGAGATTTTCGGACCCGGGTTCGATTCCCGGCGCCTCCACCATTCTGACTCGGAAAAATAGGGCTCATCCGACTTTGCTCCCTTCGGGGGACAGTTGGGGGACAGTTTCGAGCACGGACACGCCCCCGGCGGCCCGGCTCTTCACAAGCATCTCGACGGCCTGCTTCTTCGCGTTCGGCGAGAGGTGCAGGTACCGCTGTGTGATCTCCAGCGACGAGTGCCGGCACAGCTCCTGGATGGCGCGGGCGGGTGCCCCAGCCATCGCGAGGTGCGACGCGTACGAGTGCCGAAGCACGTGGAGCCGGCCCGTCTTCGGCAGCCCAGCGGCGACCTCGATGCGCTCGATCCACTTGCGGAGCACCTTCGGGGTCACGCGCCCGTTGTCGTCGTCGTAGAGGACGAACTCCCCCCGCAGGTGGCGACACACCTTCAGCGCTGCGAGGAGCCGCGGCGTGGAGGGGACGGGCTTCGACTTGCCGCCCTTCGGCGCGCCTTCGATGCCGCCCACCTCCTTCTTGAAGTAGACGCTCGTGCGGACGAAGAAGTGCCCAGCCCGGAAGTCGATGTCTTCGAGGCGCAGCGCGAGGATCTCTCCACGACGGAGGCCACCGTCGCCTCCGAGCAGGAGTGCCGCTTGGTAGCGGGGGTCGAGACGTGCGCTCGCCACGACGAGGCGCTCGTAGGTCTCGTGGTCGTAGAAGTCGGCCTCGTCCTGATCGTCTCGCGGCAGCAGCTTGATGCGGCACGGGAGGGTGGCGATCCGTCGCCAGTCGTACGCGACCTTGAGCATGCACGAGAGGATCGTCAGCCGGTTGTTCAACGTCGATGAGGACGACGTCGCCTTCGCCTTCCGCTGCCGACCGAACTGATCGAGGTACGGGTAGCCGCCCTTGATCCACTTCGACTTGTGGTCAGCGATCACCTCGTCCGTCAACTCGTCGAGGCGCTTGCCACCGACGAACGGCAGGACGTGAATCCGGAGAATGCTCTCCTGCGAGTCGATGCCCGAGTCCTTGTGCAGCGAGGCGCGGGCGTGCTTCTCGATCCACTCGGCGGAGAACGTCTCGACGGTGGGAGCGGCCGACTTCGAGTCCGCCTTCGACGGCTCCCGCTTCCGCGTCTGTTCAAGAAGCTCGATGAGCTTCTCGTGGCCCAGCTTCTCTGCCTGCTTGGCCGTGCGGACGTCGAAGTCGGTGTCCACGCCGACGGTGAACTTCTTACGGCCTTTCGGGATGCGGCTGTCGGTGATGTCGACGAGCCACTTTCCCTTATGCCCGCGCGAGGTGCCGCGGACGTTCACCGGCATCGGAGACCGCCCCTCGCCTCGACGAGCTTCGCCCTGACGAACATCACCCGGCGACCTCTGGGATATCGCTTCGTCCGCTGACCGAAGCGCTTCACGCACCCGGCTGGCAGCAGGTCGCGTTCCACGAGCTTGCGGAGCGCAGCGAGACTGCACCCTCGAATACGTGCCGCTTCCTTGGCGTCGATGAGGAGCGCTTCGGGCTCGGCGGCAGGAATGTCGTACTCCCGAACGGGCCACTCGCCGGTCTCCTCAAGACGAGCACGCTCCGTCTCGGTGACTTCATGGGGGATGACTGCCAAAATCGTCTTCATCTGGTTCCTCCTTGTGACGTTGCTGGGTGTGGCATCCATTTCTTGGGACATCGAGCAGTCACGCGACACGCCTCGTCGCACCCGCGCCGCGGAGCAGCTCGGTCGCCTTCGCGACGACCTCGAACTGCATCTCGACGGAGATGCCGATGTCGGGCACCTCACGAGGCGGCTGCGTCGGCTCGTGTGCGGGAACGGGAACGGCGAGCGCGGCGAGGTCGTCTGGAAGACGCGGCTGGTGAAAGCGGTACCGCCCACCGCAGTCGACGACGAACCACCGCTCGGGCTCGCCGCTCCCCGAGGAGAGGCCGCACGCGTAGCACCACGGATCGCCGACCCAGCTACGGGAGCAGCAGCGACAGTGCATGGCCCCGCTCGCGCGCCGAACATCGAAGGTCTCGACGCGAGCCCGGCCGGCGCGGACCATCGCGCCGAGGAACGCATCCTTTGATGCGTAGATCCGGGCCGTCGCGGGCCGGTCATGGCGGAGGTGTTTTGCGCGACGGTTCAGGGCGAACATCGAGTCGAGGGCACGCGGAAGAAGCGTATCGACGCTCATTGTGGCGAGTTCCACGCGTAGGGCCGCGTCGCCGCGCGCATGACGCTGCCGGGTCTCCTCCGCGGCACGTTCGGCTTCCGCGTGGGCGGCGGCGGCGGCGACACGGGCACTGCGCCGAGCGTTGATCCTGGCGAACCAGACGACGAACTCGGGGTCGCGCTCGGTGGCGTCAACGCGTGCCTGGTCGTAGAGCCTCATCGGGGCACATGTGCGCTTGTAGTGGGGGTTCGCTGCTTGCTTGTCAGGCTCACCGAGAAACTCGTCGATGGCCCACCTGGTCCACCCGCGCGCGAGAATCGTCGACTGTGTGATGTACTTCGTCTGCTTCGACATGTTCGCCTCCAACGCCGCATGCCCCCGCCACGCCGAGAAGGCATGGGGAGGCAGGAAGCGCCGGGAACGACGGCTTGGCGACGCGAGCCTCAGCTCGGCTCGATCACTCGCGTCTCCTCCTCCAAGGGAATGACGGAGATCTTCCTTGCGGCCTCGTCGATGATTCGATCGAGAGCGTTGCGGTGCTCCCCGTCCGGGATCATCCACAACATCGTGGCGGCTCCCGTGATGTGGTCGGCGATCTCGATGCTCGCGTTTCGCCGACCCTGAACGAAGCTCACGATCTCGATGACGTTGAAGGCGAGAGAGTTGCTGAGGACGTGGAAAGGCTTCTCATCCCCCCATACGAGGCCGCATGCGTCCGCAGCGAATTCGATGTTGTTTCGAGCGAGGAGAACGATGGCAGTCGCGAACTCACGGGCATCGGTCACGTCGAGGTGAGTATTCATCTTGGTTGGCATCTCCGTGGGGCGACTCTGCCCCCATGTTTTCGAATTACACCGGCGGCTGGTACCCTCCGGCCGTGTACGAACAAAAAGGTGAGCGAGGCTGTCGTCGACGGTCGTGCGCGAGTTAACTGCGCGAGACCTCGTCGCGGAGACCTCCACGGCCCACGACGGAAGAGCACCGGCTGGTGTTCCGGGGCCACCGGAGGGGGCTCATGATCGTCGCCGAGGCCGGTCCGTGATGTTCACCGGTCGCCCTCGGGCGTGGACGATCAGAAATCAGCAGAACTTCGAGAACATCAGGACGTGAGGCCCGCGTCCCCGCAACTCCCTGCGCTCGCGAAGCTGCCAGGCGTCGTGATGTTCGCCCCCACCATCGGCGCCGCGAAGTTCACGGACCCAGCGAAAATCCGCGAACATCAGGACCATGGGGGTCCGCCTACGTCCGCACCCGGCACTCGCCGTCCTGCCGCCGCTCACGCAATCGGAGCTTGATGTCGGGGTAGAGCGCGTTCGCCTCTACGGGCAGACGACGGTGATCGAGGTGCTCGCCTCGGGCGAGATCGTCGCCGGCATCGAGGAGTACGAGGCGTGCCGAGCCGCGAAGGTGACGCCGAAGCTCACGAAGGTCGCTGAGCCGCCTGATGTCGTCGAGTACGTGCTGCGCCGACTCCCACGGAGCCTGACGAGCCTAGACAGGGCCGTGATTGCCGTCCTCGCCGAAGAGACTTGGAAGACCCTCGGGCGGGAGAGGATGCGCCAGGGCGGGGAGAACTCGGGGAAGCGAAGGTCGGGATCAAACGTACCGACCCTTGCCTCGGTCGAGCCGACCCGCTGGTACGAGCACGCAGCGCGAATCACGGGGACGACCGCGGGAGCAATCCGGAGACTCGCCCAGCTACGGCGGACTGCTCCAGATGTGTTCGATGCGGTCCGCGCGCGGAAGCTCGTGGTCCTCGCGGACGCGCGGGATCTCGCGGCGAACCTCTCGACGCCCAAGGCTCGGGCCAAGGCACTACGACTCAAGGCAAAGCATCCGCGGCTCCCGTTCTCGCGGCTCGTTGCGCACGTGATGCGCGGGGAACGTCCGCCGGTCGCGCGAAGCGAGACCACGGACCATGGAGACCGGTGGACGGTCTTCGAGGGTGACCTCGCCGAACAAGGGAAGCGGGTCGCCGACTCGTCCATCGACCTCGTCACGGCCGACATCATCTACGGGTCGACCGAAATGGCGGAAGCCGTCGCGAAGCTCGCGCGACGTGTGCTCGCCCCTGGTGGGTACCTGGCGATGATCGCGGGTCACGAGGTCGTCGGCGCGATCAACGCGCTCGCAAAGCATCTGGAGCCCGTCGCGATCGGCGCGTACCTCATGCCCGGCAACGGCAACGCGAAGTGGTCCGCGCCCGTCACGCGCTTCGACTCGCTCCCTGTCTTGATGTTCGCGAAGCCCGGCCGGCGTCCCCGGCCGCTCGCTCACCTCGCGTTCACGTCGAACCACAAGGACGAGACGTGGCACGGCTGGAGCAAGAACGTCGCGGCCATGCAGGACATGATCGCGTCTTGCGTCTCGCCGGGAGCGCGTGTGCTCGATCCGTGCTGCGGCGGCGGAAGTTCGGCGGAGGCGGCGCTCCGGCACGGTTGTCACTGGATCGGCATCGACGTTGATCGGAAGGCGACCTTCGCGACACGAAGGCGGCTCGCGGGCGTCGAGAGGGAGCTTGGTGAATCCTCGTCGAAGCCCGCGAGCGTCAGGCGACTCCGCGCCGTCTAGCGCTCCATCTCCATGACGTGGCTCATGACCTCGCAGGGAAACTCATCGGCCATCCCCGCAAGAGTGCGCTCGCGAGACACGCCCAGCATCCGGTTGTGCCTGTAGAACGCCCGCGCGAAGTCGGGGTGGGTCAGATCACAACTGATGGCCGCCTTGGTGTGCGCCAGCAACCACGCACACGTCTCAATGTCCTCCTCCCTCCATTCGTGGTCCACATAGATCCACGTGCGGACATTACTCAGCTCGGTCCGATCGTTCTTCGTGCGCTGCGACCCGCTGCCGGGGACGTCACCACGCTCACGACGACGCTTCGCTTCACCCATTATCTTATCCTCCTCGCCGGTTTCTCTCGGCAGTGCGGAGACAACGGGGGCGCAGGGGTGCTCAACCACAAACGCTCGATTTCGAGACGGGGGCCTGCCCCCCCGGATGGCTTGCCGTGTCGAAGGGGTCGCCCGGACCACGTGCGCGGAACCGCACGGCAGTAGGAGCCGGCTCCCCGACCCCGCCCGCGGCTCGCCTTCGTGCGAACCGGAAGCAGAACGCTGAAGCGGGGGCGGCTACTACGGTGAACGCTTGGGGTTCGAGAAGAAGCCCCACAGAGTAAGGGCGCCGCCCGCGAGCATCGCGAGTACGCCGCAGATCCATCCGCCGAACCCTCCAGCCCCGGTGAAGTAGAGCGCGGCGCCCACGCCACCGAGGATCATCCCGACGAGGATGAACGGCGGCGCGTCCTCGGTCGTCTTCTCCGCCTTCGAGAACGGAACCCATCCGCACTTCGGGCATGCCTTCGCGGCGTCGGACATCTCGGTCTTGCAGTCGAGGCACGTCATCAGAGCCATCGAATTCTCCTCAGCGGCGGCAGTCGGTGATGCAGGCGGAGCGTGCGGTCAGACACGCCTCCCCAGCGACGTCGTTACCGACGACGCGGGCGCCACACTGGACCCACAGGTCTTGGCAGCGTGAAGCGCAGGCGTCGCCTTCACGCCGTGCCGAAGCCTTGGCGGCCTCAGCCTGCTCTCGGTTCACCTCGGCCGACCCGAGCCACGAGGCCCCAACGCGATCGTACAAGTAGCTGGAGTAGCCCGAGACGCTGACGATCGAGGGGCTCCCCTCGAACTTTGCTGCCTGGCCGCGAGCGCCCCCGACTTGCCGAAGGTCACATCGAGCACCTTCTTGCCTCCGCTTGAGGCGACGACGTGAAGCTGCTTCTCCGGCACGAAGTCGTGCTGCTTCAGCGACTCCGGGTCGGGTCGAGGAATCACGATCTCCTTCGCCTTCAACTCGCCGAGGTTGCTCAGGAGGGACCTGACGCTGATCACGTTCGCGGTCCCCGTGACGGGTGCGGTGACCTGCCAGGTCCCGCCCTTCCGTTCGAGGCGGACCTCTGGCTTGCCGGGCGGCCCAATCTGCACGCTGTCGAGTGCATCGACGTCGAGCTTCAGGTCCGGGAGCGAGGGCTCGGCTTCCTTCGCGCCGGGGCTCGCGCTGGAGTTGCTGCCGTCGCTGCTCTTGTTGCAGCCCGCAGCGGCAAGCATCGCGATGGTGATCAGAACGGACGCGTGGCGCATGAGACCTTCCCCTCTCTGTCCCCCATGATCTTCGTGTTCGGCATCGGGTTCAACCTTTGGGTTGATGGTGGAGACCTCGGAACCCGGCGAGATCCTGTCGGGTGGCAGCGGAGACCCCGGAGCGTCTTGTTCGGCGGGTGGCGCGAAGGATCGCCCAGCTCCGTCGCGCGTCCGGAATGACGCAAGAGCGGATGGCCGAACGCCTTGGGGTATCCGTGCAGTGGGTCTCGCGTGTCGAAAGCGGCGAGAACCTGACCCTGCATACGCTTGCGAAGCTGGCCCGAATCCTCGGGGTCGAGGTCAACGCGATCTTCGCGAGCGATGTCGTGGAGCCCGCCGAGGCGAAGCGGAAGAAGCCGGCCCCTCCTCGAAGGCCCACCTCGCGATCGTGATCAACGCCTCCGTGAGCCGGGCGTTCGCCGCGGCCTCTACGTCGAGGTACATCGCCCACTGCTCGTCATCGAGCACGGCGCGGAGCTGCTCCTGCGCCTTGAGCACGGCGCGCGTCTGACGACGCCAGGTCGGGTCGGCCTGGAGGAGCGCGTCGAGCGCGTCACCGAGAGCGGTCCGGTCCGCCAAGACGGCGGGGGTCAGGGGAGGACGTCGACGGGCTGCCACGAGGGGGAGACAGCGTGCGGGGGCCGCCGGTCAACCATGCGAGACGTTCGGGCTGAGCCCCCTGCTATCTTCACGCTGAAATGGGCCGCTTCCGCCTACTCCTTAGCGGGTCCTCCCGTGACATCGAGCGTCTCGCACGCGATGCGGGGACCGAGCCGTGGAGGATCTCACTCGATGGCGAGGGTCGGTGGGAGGTGCGTTCAGACGAGTTCGACGTGCTGACGTCGCCGAACGCAGTTCACGCAGTGGCGGAAGAGCGTCTGGCTGTCCTTGTTCAGGCTGCCGAGATGCTCTGGGGATACGCGCCTGACGTTGTTCTCCAGAGCGTGCGTGAAGCCGCTCACTCGGTGGGTGAACTCGGGCATGTCTTCCTCAAAGCGGCGCCGGGAGTGTTCTCGGTGAGCACGGCGACCGCATCTTTGACGGTCTTCGGTGCAGACGGGAAGGTCAGAGAATCGCCCCCGCTCGTTGTCCCGCTTCAGGCACGTGCCGCGGCGATCCAGCAGCGCGAAGACATCCAGCGTGCGCTGCGGTTCTGCCGCGAGGGCACGTGGTCCAGTCTCTACAAGGCTTTCGAGCTTATCCAGAACGACGGCGCCATCATGTACCGCGAAGGTTGGTGCGGGAAGGCCGAGGCGAACCGCTTCACCGGGTCAGCAAACCATCAGAGGGCGAGCGGCGATGACGCGCGGCACGCTGCGATGCGCGGACCGGGACCAACGAACCCGCTCACGCTCAAGGACGCCACCTCCTTCGTCCGTCGCCTCGTCGATCGATGGATCGAGCATCGAGCGCGGACGCCATGATCAAGAAGCCCAAGGGCCGCAAACGCGGTCCTCGAACGATCAACTACCGGCCGCGCGCTCGGAGCGAGAAGCCTGGCGGATCTTGAGCCGTCACGTCTACGGGCGCACCGAGAAGATCCTTCGGCGGAACCGAAAGCTGTGCGCCCGCCTCCTATCGAAGGAGCGACGCAAGATCGACAAGAGGGAGACGGAGATCTCTGCGGGAGAGAAGGACGTCCTGACCAGCGCGGGGAAATGACCAGCCCCGACGACGACGAGCCCACCGACGGCGTTCCGGAGGGTGCCGAGGCCGAGGCGATGTTCGAGCATGCGGAGCACGCGACGATGGTGTGACGAACTCTCCGCCATGGAAGCTCGTTGACCTTCGGCGCAGATCGGCGCGACGCTAGCACCGTGGAACGCAAGACGAAAAATGGCACGGGCACCGCATCCGTAGGCCGGATCGCGTCGAGATCGCCTTCGAGGGGAAGGACGAGCGGCTCATCGGTAGGCTCCGCGTAGAGCCTCGAAGGATATGTGGGGCGACAAGAAGACGAGCAAGTGGCGCCGCGTGCGTCTCGCGGATTTCATCGAGTGGATCAATGACCCAAGAACAGCAAGCTCGTCACGAGATAGCTTCTGCTCCTGACGTTGCATGCGTGGCGCCCCCGGTGGGACTAGCGGGACACAGGGTCGCGAACGCAGGAGGACGCAGCGATTCGTCGGCGTCTCCCCGCGGGTACGGTGAGAGTTTTGCCTAGAATCGACGACTCAGGCTGGGGGACCGCGTGACGACGAACCAGAGTGACGCGTTTCTGAAGTTCATCGCGGCAGCACGTGAACTGCTCGGTCCAGGCGACCAGCCGAGGCCCTCTGATGCGCGAACACATGCTCGCGCCCCCGTGGGCGACGAAGGTGCCGTCGTCGATCGATTCACCGGATTTCTGTCCGAAGCGCGTCCCCTCGCGACGAGGGCTTCGCGTGCGTATCTCACCTGGTTCGCGCCTCATGCGGCTCGTATTCGAGCGCAGCTGGTGCCAGACGACCTGATTTTGGTGGCGGGCCATCGGCACGTCGAGAACTGCTACACGCGGCTTGTGGCATGGGCGCTCGGCTACAAGAACCCGTCGCCGATCGCGGAGGCCATCCAGCGACGTTGGCTGCGCCGTCTGCTGCCGCTTGATCGAGTTCCCAACCCGCTGCGCGTGATCCAACAGCTTCAGACGGATGACGGCGGCACCCCTGACCTCGCCCTTCTGGGAGACGACCTCGTTGTCGTGGTCGAAGCGAAGACACGCACCGCCGAGCACGAGGCTGCGCAGACGGGGCGTCCTCAGACGGAAGCGTATCTTGAAGCAACACGGGAAGCGCTGCGAGTGCCAGCGGATGCGCCAGGATGGGTGATCTACCTGACTATGCGAGGTGACGAGCCTGCGAACAAAGCCGCCGTCGCGACTACGTTTGTCGAGCTTGCACTTGTGATCCTCGAAGCCCTGGATGGGGTATCGGCTGAGAACGCGTGGCCCTACCGCTCCCTCGCCTCTCACTGGCTGTTGCACGCAGCGCCTGGCGTATCGGTGAGCGATGTCGCTGCGCTTGCGTGCGCGGAGTCGCTTGCGGAAGGGGAGTTGCTTCGTCAGCTCGCCCAGGTCGCGCGCCTCGAACGATTCGTTCCTACAAGGGAGGGCCAAGCATGACATTTCCAGGCTTCTCGGAGGCCGCGCGCCTCTACGCCGCAAACATCGAAGTCGTTCGCGAGATGCAGAAGGCCTACAAGACAGATGTGTTGGCATGCCTCGAATCTCTTGAGCGGGAGCTTCAGCGCCTCCTCGCGCCCGAGGAGCTGAACGTCTACGAGACCAAGGACAAGAACCGCTACCTGTGGCTCGGCAAGAAGCAACCGCGGGGGGAGGTTCCGTACCTATGGTTCACGAACTACGACCCGGACGAAATCGATCACCAAGGCGTGGTGCTGACCGCCGGTTACGACCCGAAGGACGACGGCGTCCTCGAAGGGCTCCATGAGCTACGCGCCCGGCGCGAAGATCTCGGGCTTGAACCGATCGAGGGAACGAGCCGCTACTACATCTTCTCGGTCTCCATCGACTTCGCCGGTGAAGACTTTGTCGACGTGGGGGCACGGCACCTGGCCGAAGTCCTGAAAGAGATGAACGAGGTCGCTCGTGCGATTCGTGGTCGGAAGCGAACGCGTTAGTCGATCCGAGCAACCGAGGTCAGGTCGCGTACGCTGAGAGATCATGCGCATCGTCACCTGGACGATGGGCTGCGGGCCGCGAGCGCGTCGACGAAGGTGGGCCGCAACGATCCCTGCCCGTGCGGCTCGGGGAAGAAGTACAAGAAGTGCTGCGCAGGGGCGGCGGCGGGAGCGAACTGACGCACGGACCGTCCTCGATGGTCAGTGCGTCCGGAACGTGTTCCAGGTCTTGGTTCGAAGCTCCAGCGCGGCGAAGACCTCGAACACGTACAGCTCCACGGGGTTCTCGATCTCGACTGCGGCGACGCGCATCGATCGGACGTACGCGCGTTTCGCCTCGAACACCGCTCGGAACACAGGGTCGGCCATGGCATCGGACCGGCTCCCCTCGAAGGGGCGCTCCTCTGCCGCCATTCGGTAGGCGAGTGTCGCCGTGTTGTGCGAGTCGCCGAGCACGTGGTTCCGCAGCCGCTTGAACACCCCTCGCGAGATCCCGACGTACGCGGGGGCGTCGTCGAGGAGCACGTAGCAGCCCGAAAAGTCCGCCGCGTGACCGTGCTTCTTGAGGAGCGACCTCACGCCGAAGTTGGCCTGGCAGAAGTCGGCCATCGTCATGGGCTTCGAGAGCCTCTCACGCAGGCGATCCATGTGCGCCGGCAGGACCGTCGAAGCGAGCTTCAGGAAGTCGTGCTCGCAGCCATCGATGGGCATCGCTCCGAAGCATACGCGGGACGCGGCGCGGCGGACCTCGGCCCCGCTGTCCCACATGCCCGCATCGTGGAGATCCCGGATTGCCTCGCGCGTCGAGTAGCGCGACGATCGACGATCGCCGCGGTGTGTCGGACTCGGAATAGCAGTGACCAAGTGAAGTAGAACCAGGAGCGCCAGCGATGACGATGACCAAGACGGAGAAGGCTCACGGCATCATCCACACCGCCGCAGCCAGTGCCGCGGGAGTGGGCGCGGGGCTCGCGCAGATCCCTGCCGGAGATATTCTCCTCATCACGCCCATCCAAGTCGGCATGATCTGCGCTATCGCCCTCGTCCACGGGCGGAAACTCACGGAAGCGACGGCGACCGCCATCCTCGGCACCTTCACCGCTGGACTCTTCGGCCGCGCAGTCTCGCAAGTGCTCGTCGGCTGGATTCCCGGCCTGGGGAACGCGGTCAACGCCGCCACTGCCGGCGCGCTGACGGAAGCGATCGGCTGGTCAGCGCACAAGTTCTTCGAACGGCTAGGGGACGAACCAATTTCCGAGGACGAGATCAGGGAGCGGGCGAAGGAGAAGCGATGAGGAACGACTGCGCGCGAGCCAACGCGTGACGAAAAGAGCCCAACGGCGCAGGCCAGCTCCCCCCTGGCGAACCGACCTTGCGATCGCGACGGACGACGTGCGCGCAGCGCGGACCGATTGGCTTCGTCGCGTCAGCGCGGCAAACCCGGTGGGTGAATGGGACATCGCGGACTTTCCGGAGTGGGACAGACTCGCGAGTGAGGTTGCCGACGCGGTAGTCCTGGCCGACGTCGTCGCTGCTCGAGAACTTGAGCGACTCGCCATCTTCTGGCGTCGGAGACTTGAGATGTCGTTCGTGTACGGGGTGAACGCGATCAGCGTGGG
This sequence comes from Polyangiaceae bacterium, assembly GCA_022842465.1. Classification (GTDB taxonomy): domain Bacteria; phylum Myxococcota_A; class Polyangia; order Polyangiales; family Polyangiaceae; genus Labilithrix. Next base: position 26,997 of record JALHPN010000065.1, read on the forward strand.
AGACCCTGCGCGAGACGACGCCGAGATCCGAAAGCTAGTTCCGAAGCTCTTGGACTGCGCCAACGCGCTGAGTGTTGGCCCGAGGCGGGACCGCGAACGCACCGCACGGTGGAGGTCACGCATCGCCTTCATGCGCTTCGTCCAACTTCTTTGTGACGGCCGCTTCGACGAGTGGGTCGATATGAATCGGCTGAAGTCCGACGTCGCGGAGGGCAGGTCGCGATCATTCGAGAGCGACGCACAGCCGGGGTTGGAGCACTTCGGCAGGGTGATGCAGTTGGTCGACTGCCACATGATCTGCATGGCCTACGACGGACTTCCCGAGGGACTGAGACTCGGACTCGCCAAGGTGAAGAAGACAAACCTCGACGCTCTCGTTGTTGCGTGGGGGAACGTCAGAGGGGGAGCGAAGCGAGCGGGCGAAGGGGTCACCAAGTACGAGACGCTTGCCAGAGTGCTCAGGGCCGCCGTCGGTGATCGGACGCGTGCTGCGACGCTGAAGGACGAGTGGATGCAGTTCCGAACCGGTGGGCGATAGCCCCACCGGTTCTTTGCGCCCGCCTCGTTGCACGTGCGTCCACCGGGCGTACGTCTTCACCATGAAGTGCCCATCGACGCTGATCGACATCGCGCTTGCGCAGGTGCGTTCAACCCCAGCCCGTGCGATCGCACCTCTCGCGCGTGCGATCCTCCAGCTGACCTCAGGGCACCCGGCGCGAGCTGGGCTGCTTGTGCCGCTTGCGTACGCGCATTTCGACGCCCGGAACTGGCGCCGGGCTCTTCACCTCGCGACGGCCGCCCGAGACGCGAACCCACGGCTGAGGGTCGCCGTAGAACTGCTCGCTGCCATCACCGCGAGGTGTCCCGTTGCAGCGAACGATACGGAGGGGTCATGAGCCTCTCGCAGCACCTCCGTCTGAAGCAGGTTCGTCTGGGTCTCGAACGGATCGTGCCAGACGTGCGACGCAGGACGCTCGGTCCGGTCCTCGCGCCCGCGCCCGCGGGGATGCCGCCCTGGGTACGCGGCACGGTGGGCATGGCCCTCGACTACGCGATTCGGTTCGAGCTTAAGAGACTCTGTCCCTGGGCAACTGAGGGCGGACCGTGGGCGGCTGAACTGGCATTACGTTCCCGCCGCGCAGGTAGCGCGCCCGAGCTGGTGGGGCACTGGCCCGTCGACGCGCGCGCCTTCCTCCGCGAGTACGTCCGTCTCGGAGCAATGCCTGATGCCGTGCGGGACCAACTCTTTCGACATACGCTCCGACTCGCCCGCCTGGAGGCAATCTACCGCGCGCCGTTGGCAATCCCGGACTTGGACGAACCGTGCGACCGCGAAGTTGACGAACTTTCACGGCTGTTCGCTCTCGTTCCCTTCGCCCAGCTCACCGATCATACGACGGTGATTCTCAACCCCAGCTTCGCTTGGCTCACAGAAGCCATCGATGGAGCAGATGCTGACCTGGTCACCGGGACGCGCCTCGTCGACTTCACGACTGAAGCGACAGTCTCGAAGGACAAGCTGCTCCAGGTTCTCGGCTACTTCCTGCTCGCTCGTGCGGCTCGGGACGACGGCGCCCCGCTCCCCCACCTCGACTCCGTCGAGGTGTACCTCGCTCGGCGTGCGGAGTTCGTCACATACGACGCGGTGGAGATCACGGCACTCCCCGCGTTCGCGGAGGTCGAGTCCTGGTTCTTGAAGGAGGTCGTGAAGGCTGACGCACCGCGGAACGTCGAACGCCGTGCCAGGTGGCTCGCGACGCAGAGGCGCGGGCCGAAGCGAGCACCGGGACTGGCGAACGTACCTCCCAGGGGTACGAGACTGCGCAAGAAGCCCTAGCTCCCCCGTCACACCGCCCGCGCCAAAGACGCCCCCTCCGCCGTCTCCCTCACGGCGCCTACAAGCCGAGCAGGAGCCTTGATGGCCCCGGCGATGCGAACGTCGACCCCGAGGCGCCGGGCGGCCTCGTGTAGCTCGACGACGGCGAGGTAGTAGCCCGGTGACTGGAGCCGCCGATGCTTCTGGAGGAGGGTCTTCGGGAGGCTGTTCTCGACCAACGCGAAGGTGACACGACGACCATGCAGACCGACGAGGTCGGTCATCCTGCGAACAAGCGCGACCTCAGGCCGACCTCGGACAACGAGGATGCTGGCCTTCCCCTCCGGCTGTCCGTTACGAGCTGCCAGGACGCCGATGACGTGCCGGCCGTCCCGGAGGCGCTCCGCATATATGTGGACGAGCAGCTCTTCTCGGAGTGCAGCCGGGAGGGGAGGCTCCTCCCGGCTGTCCGCCTTGGATCCGCTGATCTTCTTTGAGAGATTTTTCTCGATCTGATCGATCAGGAAGTTCTCTCTCTCTGAGAGATCCTCAGATGAAGCATCGAACCTGGTGGTGTCAGCACCGTCGGCTACGAGGAGAGGACTCTTATCCTTCCCTGCATCAAAGAGGTGCTCCACAAGGGAGACCTCCCCATCGACCTGCCTAGGCAAGTCGGCCGCCGCCTCGGTGTAGAGGCCCCTCTGATAGGCATCAGAGAGGACCCCCTCCAAGTAGGGCTCCAGTCCCGGCCATCCCCCCGACGCGAAGCGTCCCGTGGTCCTACGGGGCGCCTCACGTGCCTCCCTCCGGCCCGTAAGGGCCAAGAGGGAGGCACCGGGAGGATCAGTCGGATCATGGCCGGCGGGGTTCAAGACCTCCGCCCCGCCGGCCGCCTGGACGCGCCAGAGCTGCGCGATCCAGACCTTGCCCCCCTCGGCCCGAGGGCCGAGAGGGAAAGTCTTGTTGATGATGGCCTCGGCCTGCCGGACCCCTTCGGTGTCGAGGCCCTGCCAATAGCCGGTGAAGCCGTCGATCGTCTCATGGACGTCGGCGTCGTCGAACACGTCGAGTCCGGGGCCATTCCCGTACCGGGACAGGCCCTCGACGACATCATCGACAGCGAGCTTGCCGACCCGAAGCTCGACCTCGCCGAGCTTCGCCTGGAGCTTCTCCGCCGGGATTCGGATGCGAGCCGTGTCGTCGATCTCCGCCCCGAGGAACCGGATCCTGGTCTCCGTGATGTCACGGACGAGCTTCTCGGGGTGGATGTCCGGGGAGACGACCTTCTCGTCGATGGTCGACACGTCCTTCAGCTTGAGCCCGTGCTCACGGCACCAGTTCTGGAGGGCTCTGACAGCCCCGACCACCTCGGCGCGCGTTCGAGCCCCGATGAGGACGTCGTCCGAGTACCGAAGGTAGAGGCCGTTCGAGAGGAGCCCACCGAGCTTCTCGTCGAGCACGAGCGGAAGGAGGTTCGCGAGGATGTCGGAGCCAGCGACGCCCATCTGCACCCCCTTCGTGTTCGGCTTCGCGACGAGCTGCCTCGTCTGCTGGTCACGCTCCACCAGCGGGCACCTCACGAGAGCCATGACGACGCCGATGAACCTGTCGGAGTACCTCAGTCTGCGAAGCATCTCCTCGACCGCCGACCACTGGATGCTCGTGAAGTACGACTTAAGGTCGAGGCGTGCGAAGTACCTCATCCGACGGGCTCTGACGGCGCGTGCGACCTCTCTGATCGCGCCCGGAACGGCGTCTCGGTGTCCCCGCCTATACGCGATGGCGGCGTCTGACAGCAGATGGTCCGAGGTCTTCACGAGAACCTCGGCAACGAGGTTCGCGACGCACCGGCGGAGGAAGGTCGGGATCCCAATCGTGCGCTCTCCACCGTCAGCGTCCTTCTTGACCGCGAGCTTCACGGGCTCGGCGCTAAGAGCGGCTTCGAGTTCGGCCGGAAGGAGGCTCACGAGCTGGGCGACGCGCTCCGGCCATGCCTCACGGTCAGCCCGGTTCGAGACGTAGTCGGAGATCCGCTTCCCGTGAGCGTCCCTTGTCCGGGCATCCGAGTTCCTGAACGCCGGGTTCATCACGACGTCACACGCGTGGACGATGAGCCCGCGGTCGTGGAGGAGCCTCTCCGCGTCCGGCGTGTAGTTCGCGCACGGCATCAGAGCCCCTCCACGTGAGAGGTCTTCTTGACCACGAGGGTGACGCGCTCCGGCCTCTGATGGCCGACGAACGGCTGTGCTACCGGCGCGACCTCGAAGGTCGGCAGGCGTTGTACAACGTGGAACCCTGCCTCGCCAATTCGTTCAAGAGCTTCGCCGAGCAGGTCCGGCGCCGCGATGTACCCACGCTCGTCGCGGATCCCGAGCGGGAGGAGCACGTAGGCCAGGGCTCCGAGTGGGAGCCTGGCATTCACGACGGCAAGATACCCGAGAGCCTCACGGGACCACCGACGAGGCCCCCGGCTCGACAGGTCGTAGCCCTTGTCGCCCGGCCCCTTGATGTTCCGGTCGCCTCCGGTCTCGGCCCTGGGCATCCCGCCGTCGCGGTAGATGCACCTCTGGTTGGCCGCACCGCTCGTTGACGACGACGGGAGAACGACGACAGCCGCGTCGAACACGCCATCCTTCCAAGCGGCGTCCCGTGACTCGACGCACGGGAGCTGCGTGGCCTCGTCCCAGATCCAGTCCAACTCGGCCACCCGGATGTATGCGCCCGTCACGCGGACCGCGCGCGCGAAGCCGCCGGCAAGGGCTCCGAGGACGACGACGGGTACGGGACCGCCCAGTTCAAGGTCATCGACATCGCGTGCGCCGTCGATCTGCGACGCCACCCAGTGGTTCCACTCCTCGGGTTCGGCTTCGAGAACGCTGGCCGTCCCAAGCCCGATGTCGGACCTCACGACGAGTTCGTCGTCGGCCTTGAAGACAGGAGGGAGAGCCTCGGGCAGCTCGAAATACTGCTCTGGCTGGACGCGCGCCACGTGAGCAACCCGGAGGGCCTCATCGACCCGGCGGCGCACCTGCGCGACATACTGGGAGTTAGCTGCGAGCTTCTGGAGGATGTCCTCTTCGACATCGGCGGGGACGTAAGACCAGGGCTCGTCGTCGATGCTCGTGACCGTCACGAGCAGCTCGGCCTGGCGCGCGCGCTCCTTCACGTCGTCGAGGATGGTCGACACGACGTGATGCCCGAGGTCCGAACGCTTGATCCTCCTCGTCTGACGACGAAGTGCGTCCGGAAGGCGGCGCTCGTCGGCTTTCCGCTCCCGGCGTGCGCGCTGCCACTCGATGGGATCGCTCATGTCCCCTGCTCCGTCGTCGCCGCCGCCAGGTACCGGCGGATCGCCTCGATGATCTCGGCCCGCATGGTCGAGCCGGTTCTCAGCGCGTGGAGGCGAAGCTCTCGGCTGAGGTCTGCCGGGAACCGGCGCAGGTAGTAGCTCGTCGTCGGTGCGGTCGTCATGGGGCTCACCCCTAGAGACCGCATCAACAGATCATCGAGATGATCGCGCATGGGAGAACAAACACCGGCGGTGACCTCGCAGAGGTCGAAAAGTGAATGCGTGCTCGCACCGCCTCGTATTCACGAGACGTGCATCACCAGCAGGATCCCGTCATCACTGAGGATCCTTCGTTGCGCAGTCCTCGGCATGAGCGACACGAAGACTCCCTCGGCCATGGTCTTGCCACTTCACGCGCTGCCGTCCGGGAATCTGCCCGGCATGAACATCAAGCGCCGGCCGGGGCGACCGCGCCGCGTCGAGCTGGCGCCTGATGTTGATCAGCGCGCCTACCTCGACCGTGTCCGCGAGGAGCAAGCACTCGCCCTGGAAGCCGACCCGGTGGTCATCCATTCGGCTGACGTTCGCGGCTCGGTGATGTCGGCGGCGATCCTCGCCCTCGCCGAAGAGACGGCCGCCCTCCGGTTTCAGCGGGAGCGCGAGCAGGCCCAGGGAAAGGACGCCGCGGTGACATCAGGCCGCCGAGTCGAGGCGCTCGGGAAGCTCGCCGGGACGGTGTTGGCCGCCCACGCACACGGTGTATGGGGAGTAGGCCCCTCTCCGGGAACACTATGTCTCGTAGTCCGAGCCTGGCTGGACGTCGTCGAGGGCGTGGCCCGTGACACGCTCGCGCCCGAGATGGCCGAGCCCTTCGTGACCCGCTACCGCACCGAGATCGAAGGGGCGGACGTCGAATCCCTCGTAGGACTCTCCTCTCATTAACTGGATTCGTGGATCAGCGGAATGGGGCCGACTGCCCCCGATCCATGAATCCAGTTGAGAGAGAGATGAAATCGGAGGCGGTCGTGCATTTTGCCGGGCGGGGCGCCCGATCGATCGGTGTCTTTAAGAGAGCATGGCCGATCGCCGTGCTGATCCCGATCACCTCGATCACGACAACGATGACGTCGAGCAGAACGCCGGAGGCGTAGCCGACTGCGGCCGTCCCGCGAAGAAGGTGCCGCCCGCCCTCGTTCCTCGCGAGCAGGTCGCGGCCGAGCTGGACCGGTTCTACGCCGAGGTGCTCGCGAGCGCCCCCGGCACGCTCGGGATGCTCGTCATCACGCCGGGTGCGGGCAAGTCGCACACCTTGAAGTCCGTGATGCGGACCGCCCCCCAGCGCTTCACGGTTTGCGTGCCGCTCCACTCGCTCGGGGCCGAGTACGCAGAAGACCTCGAAGGCTCGCACGGCGGCGTCTACGTGAAGCGGAGCGTCACCGCGCACCGGACCAACGGAGAGCGCACCTGCCTCCGCGTCGTCGAGGTCGATCGTCGCATTCGGGCCGGCATCGACCCCGTCAAGCGCATTTGCTCGTCGTGTCGCTACGCCGACAACCACCCCGTGGCGGACGGGGGCGCATGCCCGGCCCTCACCGAGGCACTCCGGCCGCCGGAGGATGCGCGCATCCGGATCCTCCAGTCGGCGAAGGCGGACGCGGTCCTCGAAGCCCTCGTCCGTAAGGTCCGGGGCGCGAAGGGCGACCTTGAGGATGTGGATGACGACGACTTCGGCGCCGACGACGACAGCGACCACGAGCACGAGCAGACGGACGCCGGCCCCCCGGCACTCCCTATGGTCGTCATCGACGAGCCCCCGGCCATGCTCCTCCAGGTGAAGCTCTCACCTTCAACCGTGCGCGCGTGCCGGGACTACGTCGATCGGCTCCGCCCTGCCGTACAGGCCGCCCTTACCGGGGTCGTCATCCCCATGCTTGATACCCTGGAAGCTCGGACGCTGAAGAGCGGCGATGCGCTGCTCGATGTGCTTCAGCGTGCCGGGAAGTCTGAGGAGGTCGTCAACCTCTCTCTGAAGGCTACGTGGAACGGAGCACCGCAGCTCGCAGCCCAGGCGGAGAAGCATCTCGCGGACGAGGAGCGGACCGAACGCGATCTCAGCGACACGGCGCACGCGCTCGCCGTCATCACGGTTCTTCGTGAGGCGGCCTTCGAGCCGCGCCGGGCGCTCTTCTACAAGGACGAGGACGGGTCGCAGTACCTCTGCGCCCGCGCTCCTTGGGTTCGACATTTGCGTGCGTACCTCCGAGTTGGGGGTCGTGCCGTCCTCCTCGATGCGACTGCAGACCCTCGGGACCTGCGCTCTCTCGGCATTCGCTCCGACCACAAGCGACATCCGGTTCCCGTCATTCTGCGCGAGATCCACGTTGCCGACGGCCCCGGAGTGAATCGCATGTGGCTCCAGTGGGCATCCGGCCCAAAGTCGCGCCACGTGGTCGGAGGCCGCGTTCAGACGAAGAACCTTCGCGGTCCGCTTCGCGCGCTCGCGCGACTCTGGAAGACGCGTCCGGGCCTCCTGGGGATCATCGCCTTCAAGGAGGTCGCCGAGCTTCTGAGGCACGAAGTCGAGGCCCGGCGCGCAAACCCCGATCATCAGAGCGCTCTCCTGCCTGACGAGTTCACGGCCATGATCGACGACGGGCACGATGTACTCGTCGGGCACTACGGGGCGCACCGCGGGCTAAACTCCTGGTCGACGGCGACGGTGATGGCGACCCTGGGAGATCCTTTCCCGAACCTCGCGAGCATCAGAGCCGAGGCACAGACCCTCAAGAGGCACCCCGAGGCCCGCTTCGTCGGCCTCAGAGAGGCGGAGCGAAACCAGGCGACAGGGCGCGGGCGCCCCATCTGGGGCGGCCCGAAGCTCGTGGTTCACGTCGGCAAGTTCCGACCAGTGAATCTGAGGTCGCCTCAGTGGGTTGGGGCTCAGGAGATCCGTCCAGAGCGTGGGGGTCAGACGCGAAAGCTTCCAGCCGAGATGTCGATCGAGGAGCACGAGGCTGCACGCGCGCGGCTCGGACTCTCGATGCGGAGGTACGCGGAGCGCATCGGGGTCGCCCCGAACACCTATTCCCGCAAGACCAAGGCGGTGACCGGGCTCGTCACGGCGGCCATGGACACGGGGGTTGGTCCTCGAAGCTGGCCATCGTCGCCCTTCCATCCCGCTCGCCTTGCGACGAGTGCAGGCCGGCACGTTCGATCGCTTTCCGTAGACGTCGTCTCTGGTCACCCAGGCTTCGCCAGCCCGATGGTGAACGTGACGAACGAGTGCCGGACGGCCGCGCTCGAGCGCGGCGTCCTTGCACCGTGGGAGCACGCGTCAAACGAGTAGGCGTTCTCGGGATTCCACTCGCTCCGTCCGGTGTACGGCAATCCGACGGCGAGTCGCCGTCGAGGAGATGTAGACCATGACGAGGATATCGATCGCCTGGGACGAGGTTCACTTCGACAACGAAGGGACCACCCTCTACTTCACTACCCTCCCGGAGCACGCGGAGAACCTTCTCGCGGAAGGGCTCGGGGTCGGCAACGGGGCCAAACTCGAAATCACGAACGCGCCCGTCCGCATCGGCCCGCGAACGGCCCCTGTCGTCGTTCGCCTCCGAGGAGTCGCCGAGGAGCAGCTGCGTCTCTTCGAAGTCGAGCGCAACGGGTACCGTGCATTCGCGGTCCCCGCAGGCTTCATCCGTGAGCACGGGACCATCGAGGCCATGACGCACGAGCCCGAGTTCCTCGGCCCTTGGGACGTCGCCGCACGCGCGAACGGCGAGTAGGACGCCGAGCTCGGGGCCGGCGAAGCCGGCCCCGAGCCCCGGCCCCCTGTCCCCGATGTCCACCACAATCGTTCGTTAGCGGGCCGCCTCAAGCAGCCTTCCCGGACCCCTCGATTGCCGAGAGATCCGAGGGGTCGAACTTAGGGGTTTCCGGAACGGTCCCCTCGGCGGCGATCAGAGCCCGGTGAACGGTGGTCGCTCCGAGTCCCATCGAGCGACCAATCTGCCGATAGCTGAGTCCGGCCGCCCTAAGAGCAAGAGCCCTCTGAACATCCACCTCGACGGGCGGGCGCCCGAGGCGGGCACCGCGCGCACGAGCAGCGTCAAGACCGGCGACGGTACGGCTCCTCAGGATCGACTTCTCTAGTTCTGCGATCGCTGCGACCAGGTGGAAGGCGAATTTTCCCATCGGCGTCGAGGAGTCGATCGAGTCCTGAAGCGAGACGAACGCGACCCCACGGGCGTTCAGCTCGTCGAGCATGAGCACGAGGTGCCGAACGGACCGCGCCGCACGATCAAATTTCCAGACCGCGACCGCGTCGACCCCGCCTCGGTGAACGACCCTCATCATCTCGTCGAGCTGAGGCCGACGATCCTTCGAGCCCGAGACGCCGTGATCGACGTACTCCCCCACGACCTGCCACCCTCGCTGCTCCGCGAGCTGACGCAAGGCGTGGAGCTGAGACGCGGGGCTCTGGTCACGCGCCGTCGAAGTCCTCGCGTAGAGCGCGGCACGGAACGGTCGCGACGAACCGGAATGGGTGGTGTTCATGCTTCGGGGACAGCGCGAACCGAGGACGGGTCAACCGGATCCAGCGTGTGAACTGGAGTCGATTTGGCACCAAGGCCGCCCAGACGGCGCCGATGATGGACGTTGACGACGTGACTACTGGCTCGCCGTCCCAGATCGGTGCGGCAGCGAAACGACGTATCGGTGGTTTCTGCGCCCGCGTGCGACAGCAGTTCCAGGCGAATGATCATCGAGGTGCCGAAGAGCGAGTGAGGACGCACGTAGTCCGGCCGTCCGCGCTAGAGAGACGATGTTCGCGGAGGAATCAGTTGTCTTTAGCGGCCATGTGGTCGCAGTAGCCGCACATGCCCGTGTCTTGCTCGTCGAGACTCAACTCAGCTCCGCAGCGGTCGCACTCGGTGTAATGCCGGCCCTCACCACAGACGAGGCATACGTCGTCGTCGATGAAAAAGGCTTCGGCATCGCACGCCGGGCAGGTGCCAATCGACGGCTCTCCACCGTCCTTCACCACGTCGTAGGCTTCGCCTGCATAGAGCGCGACTAGCGCCAGGGGGATCGCTGTCGCAAGATCGGCCTCCTCACCACATGCGCGACACGTGAACGTTGTCTCGAAGTAATCAGTGTCTGCCGCCTCCATGAGCGACGACCCGCACCCCGGACACTGTAGGCAGGCCAGCGCGGACTCGGCCCCGTCCGGTCGGTTCGTGATAGCCAAGAGGGACGCACGACATCGCGCTTCGATTTCGTTGAAGGTCTCCGCCTCGTCCAGCATCGTCTCCCACACGCCCTCGGCGAAGGTGTCGTGCGGCTTCATGCCGAGGTGATCTTCGAGCACGCTCGCAACGAGCACGAAGGTTCTCGCGATTGCCTCTTGAACCTTTGCGTGACTGTCCTTCAACGAGTGGTGCTCGATGTCGTTCCTGATGCGACGAAGCTGCTCCAGCCGGGCCTCGTCAAGAGCGAGCCCAAGGCTCTTGAAACGTTCCCGAATCTGCTCGACATCGATCGTCTTCTTTCCCTTGCCTACGAACGCGACGCCTTGAGGGCACCGCGTGAACTCGACCCGCTCGTAGATCAGCCCGTCGTTGCTCCCAGGCGGGGATTCGCGGCGGAGCTTTTCCTTCAAAAGCAGGAGGACGCCTGCGTATAGGTTCCTGACCGCAGAGGCCGCACGTCGGGAGTCGCTGAGCTTGTAGTCCTCGACCCCAACCTCGATGGAGGTGATCGCATTGGCGAGCAGCGGCGACATGGCCGACCGATCCTAGACGATCCCAGCCGAAAGGTTTCTCCGCGAGCACCGGGTGAGACCTACCCGGACTCTGACGTCCGGATCGCCTTGACGGCCGCTCCCGGTCGTCCACTGCTCCGGCGATCCGCTTGCGAACATCTCGGCGTTAGCAGACGTTCGCGTCGGTGATGAACTGGGCTACGCTGCGGCGATGGACTCTCTCGTACTCTCGTTCGAACGCTTGATCTTGGGCGCGAATGTTGACCTGGAGATGAACGGCGCGACAAACCCGGAGTGGTTGGCGGAGGAGATTCGGAAAATCTACGCGGCCCATCCCACCCGCACAGGCAACGTCAAGGTCCGCGTGTCCACTCCCGACTCGATCGAAGTCGAGCGAGAAGGCGGCGCTATTCGCGTCTTGAAAGTCGCGAGCGACAAGCGGTCCTGGGAGCTGGCGGCGACGGTCAATGGCGCAACGCCCGGACAGATTGCCCCCATCTTGGCAACGATGTGAGGCGTTACGATGGCTACCATCGTCGATGGCGAGCATCCGAGGGTGAGCTTCTCCGAGACGGAGCGAAACGTGCTCTTGGAGAAGGCCAAGGTTCGGTCGGAGGAAGGGACCGCGTTCCGGATGGATCTGCACCCATATTCGGAAGCCGAAGCGAAGGCCCTAAATCGAGTCGGGAACCACATCGCCGGGGAACTTTCGGAGCGAGCAGTCAGTGCGTGGCTCGACACCCACGGCGTGGAGAACAAACGTCCCGGCTCGCTCAGAGAGGAGCTGGAGGAGAAGCTACCGGACATCGCCACGATACTCTATGGGGTGAAGCTCGACGTGAAGACCAGCTACTTCACCCCCAACGAATTTCGTGCCAAGGCCGCTCAAGCAAGAGCGAGCGCGGCCGACGCCATCGTGTGGTGCAAGGCAGTACGTGAAGGGCTCGACTCGCCGGCCGAGTTCGACTCCCGTGTCCACGAGCAAGCTGAGGTCTGGGGATGGACCCTGCTGGCTGACATGAGGACCGGGCGCCAAGTTGGAGACGATCTCGTCGTCGATAGCAGGCTGGTACGTCCGCTCAGTAGGCTCTTGGCGTGGGTGAAGGACGGCGCTGCTCCGTAGACGCGGCACCCGCCTTTCTCGGAAGGCGTAGCAAGCGCCGGCTGGCGTTGCGGGGTCGACCCGATCCCGACGGTGTGGTGGCTCCGCTTCGCTCCGAAATCCGAACGAGCAGGTGGTCGCCGCGCGCGACGCCGCCTCCGCCTCCGTCTTCGTCTTCGTCTTCCGCCAGGTGCCGTCGGGAACGCCGCACGAGGCTCGCCTTCACCGCAATGAGGAGGATATTGGCCTGGCTCATGTGCTGGACGAGCGTGCAACGATCTCCCTCCGACGTCATGCCGTGGATCTCGATGACGTAGGGGTTCCGGAAGCCCACCCCCTCGATCGCGATGGTGACCTTCGCTCCGAACTCCGCGAGACACGCGCCGACCTGACCTCTTCGTCGGGGTTGAGACGCGCCTCGAACGCCTTGATAGCTGCCGCCATGCGGTCATACATGGTGTCCGCCATCGTTCGATCCTTCGGGATGAACGGCGCCAGCGCCTTGAACTCCGCGTCGTAGGGGCGGAACGGGTTGGTGGAGTCGGACATGGGGCTGGAGTGTACCCCGCACGCGGAAGGTTGCGCCGCCGGCTCTTAGCGAGGACGATGGGGCATCATGACCGACCGCAAGATGACGCTCCCGCGGCAACGCCTGGCCCATGCGTTCGCCGTCGTGTCGCTGGTCGCGTGTTCTAGCGACCTCAAGGAGGATGCGGCGAGGCAAGCGCTAGACGACTACGCAAAGCAAAGTTACTGCGCACATCGGACCGATGCCGACCGCGCGGGGTGCGCTAGCCCGCGGGTCGCCGCGGTTACAGCGCTGAAGACGACGTCGCCGTCCGAACGCGAAGTGGGCGTAAAGTTCACCTACACGAGCGCGAAGGGCGTGACGTGCGACGACGATGGCACGGCGACGTTTAGCAAGACGGCGAGTGGCTGGGTCCTCTCACGCCTCCAAGGCTTCGCGGCCAAGAATGGGTGCATGGACGGCGCATGGTCTTCCCCCGCCTCGTTCGAATTGGCGGTGACGAAGTAGTCCGCACCGCGACGGGGACGGCTCGACGCGGCCCTGTCGAGCACGCGGAGCCGTTCACGTTCAAGTCATGGGCGTAGGCGACGGAGGTGGACGAGCCGACCGCCGAGCGTTGCGAAGTGGAGAAGCCTGGGTATGGGCGCGCAGATCCTCGCTTGGTGCTGGGGTGACGCGCTCCCTCGTCCGTCGCGACCTCCGTGAACGAGAGCTACGCGATCGACGAGACCCGATCAGGAACGCGATTCGTCGAACGGATACCGTGAACCGCCCCGCCCGAGTACCGCCTCGGGTTGATCCTCCGCATCGTATCCGTTCGACGAACCGCGTCGTCGAACGGCTCACTCCGCTCGACGAACCGCGTCCCGCGAAGCGCGTGATCAGCCGCGAGCGTCGAGGGTGAGGGCGCGGAAGCGGTTCGCGTCG
>JALHPN010000066.1 GCA_022842465.1 Polyangiaceae bacterium
CGCCGCCTCGACCGTACGTCCCGCCTCGCGGCCGTCGCGCTCGGCGCGGCGCTGACGCCGGAGGCGCACGCCTCGGGAGACGCGCCGCGCGCGGGCCCCGCCGAGCTCGGCCTCGTCCTCGGCTCCGCCTTCGGCGCGGTGGATGCGACCGCCGGCTTCATGCGGCGGCTCCGCGAGAAGGGCCCTCGCCTCGTGAGCCCGGCAGACTTCCCGAGCCTCGTGCCGAGCTCGCCCGCGGGGCACGTGTCGATCTATCACGGCCTCCGCGGCGGCTCCCTCGTCGTCGCCGACCTCGCGGTCTCCGGCGAGGCGGCGTTCGCGCAGGCTCACGAGCTCCTCCTCGCCGGCGAGGGCGACGCGCTCGCGGTGGTCGCGGCCGAGGAGCGCTCGACGATCGTGGAGCAGGTCCTCGCGGTCCTCTTCGGTGAGGCGCCCGCGAACGGCGGCGCACCACGCGCCGAAGGAGCCGCCGCGCTCGTGCTCGCGACCGAGGCGTCCGCTCGCGCTCTCGGCACGCGCCCGCTCGCGGTCGTCGCCGAGGTCGTCGCGTTCGACGACGTCGGGCCCGAGCACGCTCCGCTCGCCGGCCTCGCGTGTCCGCCTGGTCGCGTCGTCGTCGTCTCCTGCGATCCTGCGTCGCGTGCGCTCGCCCTCGTCGCGCGATCGCCCTGGGCGGCCGCTCCACGGCTTCCCTGGCCCGAGCGCCCAGGCACCCACGAGGCGACGGGCGGCGTCGTGCTCGCGGTCGCGTCGGCCGTCCTCGCGCGAGACGAGGCGGACGCGGCCCTCGTCGTGGGCGCCGCGCGCGGGCGGGGCTACGCTTTCGTCCTGGTGAGACCCGCAGACGCCACGGCATGTCCCTGAGAGCGGTCCTCCTGGCGACCGCGTCCGTGCTCGCGCTCACCGGCGCGGGCTGCGCTCGCCCGCGCGCCGTCCCGTCGTCTCCGCTCGACGACGTCTCGCAGGAGGAGTGGACGATCGCGCGTGCGCGTCTGCTCGCGCTCCGCGAGAGGCAGCCGAAGCGGCCGTACGTGGAGCGCGTCGCGGTCGCGATGATCGATCCGCGGACGGGCAAGCGCTACCAATCGCGCGGCGCCGTCGCCGTGAGCCCGGATCACGCGGCGCGGATGATCCTGCTCGGTCCCGGCGGCACCACCGCCGTCGACGTGTGGGTCACGCGCGATCGCTTCCGGTTCTCCGTGCCGGGTCTGAAGTACGAGCGGCGGGGCGGAGCCGATCCGGAGGAGGCACGTGGGCTGCCGGTCGGCCTCCTCCGATGGTGGTTCCTCGCGCCGCTCTCCGGGCGCTTGCTCGTCGCGCGCTCGACGGCGAAGGAGAGCTCGTGGCTCCTCCGCGACGGCGACGCGACCGTGCTCGTGCGCTCGGACGGGCGGCGCTTCCTCGCCGTGCGAACCCAGGAGGGACACGACGAAGGCCTCGAGTGGCTCGCCCCGAGGTCGGAGGGCGAGGCCGGAGCGCAGGGGCGCTACGTCGACGGTCGCAACGGGCTCCGCGTCGAGGTGCTCGTCGAAGGCGTGTCGGCCGAAGAGCCCGACCCGGACGCGTTCGCCGATCCCGACGGGGAGACGCCGCCGAGCACCGGCGCGGGCGGGGCGTCGCTTTGACGTCCCGAGCGTCAGGGCGCGCTGCGGTCGTCGCGTACGGCGCGGTGAGCGCGCTCGGTGAGGGAGCGGCGGCGGTCGATCCGGGCGCCGTCGGCGCCACGGCGCCGTACGCGGTGCGCCGGGACGACGAGCTCGCCGGCGCAGGGCTCCTCCGGCCGTTCGTCGCGCGCGCGGTGCCGCCGGCACGAGCAGATGGCGGGGATCGCGCGACCGACCTCCTCCTCCGCGCGTTCCGTGCCTGCGTCGCCGATCTCGAGGGCGTCATCCCGTCGTTTCGCACCCGTCGGGTGGGTCTCGCGCTCGGCACGTCCAGCGGAGGGATGCGCGCGTTCGAGGCCGCCCACGGTCGCGACGCCCGGGCGCTCGCCAACTCCTCGATCTACATCGCGCCCGTGGTCGAGGCCGACCTCGCGACCGCGGCCGGGATCGAAGACCTTTCGCCGTTTTCGCTCGTCCTCGGCGCCTGCGCCTCGAGCACGCTCGCGATCGGGCTCGCGCGGAGCTGGCTCCTCGCCGACTCGTGCGACATCGCCCTCGCCGGCGGCTTCGACGCCGTGTCGATCTTCGTCGCCTCGGGGTTCGAGGCGCTCCGTGCGACCGCGGGGGAGCGCGGACCGCGTCCGTTCCGTCGCGAGCGCGAAGGGCTCGCGCTGGGCGAGGGCGCAGCGGTCCTGGCGCTCGTCCGCGAGGACGTCGCGCGTGCGGCCGGCACGCGCGTCCACGGCTTCGTCTCCGGCTTCGGGGCGTCTTGCGACGCGGCCCATCTCACGGCGCCGGACCGTACGGGCGGCGGTCTCGCCCGTGCCGCGGCCTCGGCGCTCCGTGATGCGGCGTCCACGGACGTCGGGCTCGTGAGCGCGCACGGAACGGCGACCGAGGCGAACGACGCGTCGGAGGCGCTCGCGATCGGGGCGGTGCCCGCCGCGCACGGCGCCGTGGTCCATGCCTTCAAGGGAAGCATCGGACACACGCTCGGCGCGGCCGGTGCGCTCGAGGCGCTCGCGGCGCTCTTCGCGCTCGACCGGGGCGTCGCGCCCGCTTCCGTGGGCGACGGTCCCGTCCTCGGCGGCGTCTGCGTGCTCGACGTCGCGACGGAGAGCGACGCAGCGAGCGCGCTCAAGCTCTCGGCCGCGTTTGGCGGCGCGAACGGCGCGCTCGTCTTGGACGGGCCACGTGTAGAGCGCACGCATATCCCGCCGACGCGACGTGAGGTGTTCCTCTCGCGCGCCGTCGCCGTTCGCAGGAGCGATCTCGAGGCTCGCACGTCGACGGACGTCCTCGCCGCGGTGACGGGGCAGCCGGAGGACCGGGTGGCGCGCGCGGACGGGCTCGTCCGCGTCACGTTCGCCGCCGTCGCCGCGCTCGTCGCGGTCACCGGCCCGCTCCGTGGCGCTGGCATCGTGGTGGGTGAGGGCCGCGCGACGCACGCGACCAACATCCGGTACCTGGAGCGGCTCCGAGCCGTCGGCGCGGTGCGCGTCGAGCCACGTCGGTTCCCCTTCACGACCCCGAACGCGGCCGCGGGGGAGGCCGCCGTCGCCTTCGGCCTCGAAGGGCCCGCGTTCGCGGTCGGCGGAGGAGCCCACGGGGGACTCGAGGCGCTCGCGGTCGCCGCCGACCTGGTCCGCGGCGGCCACGCCGAGCGCATCGTCGTCGTCGCCGCGGACGAGGGGGAGGGGGCCGTCGCCACGCTCGTCTCTTCGTCCCGGGAGCACGCCGTCGCTCGCCTCGACGGCGCCGCCGTGGCGCTCCGCCGCGCGCCCGACGCGCGCACGACGCCTAGGCCCGATCTCGAGGCCCATGACGTCCTCCTCGCGCTCACCACCGGCCGCCCGGAGGCGCTCGAGGTGGCGACCCCTTGGGGAATCATTGCCAAGGCGCGCTTCTTCTGGCTCTAATCTCCCCGGAATCGATCGTACCTCTGCCGTGTTGGAGCCCTCGATGCGTCCTCTCGTCTCCCTTCTGACCCTCTCCGTGCTCGGCGCGCTCTCGTCCGGCTGCTCGAAGTCCTACATCCCGAACACGGACGTCGAGGACACGAGCGACAACCGGAAGGTGATCACGTTCTGCGAGCAGTACCGCCACGCCGTCGAGGACAAGGACGTCGGCAGCCTCCTCAAGATGGCGAGCCCTCGCTACTACGAGGACGGCGGCAACACGAACGCGGAGGACGACGTCGACTTCGACGGCCTCAAGGAGTACCTGACGGCGACGTTCACGAAGACGCAGACGATCCGCTACGAGATCCGCTACCGCAAGGTGAGCGTCGCGGAGAACAAGAAGGTCTTCGTCGAGTACAGCTACTCGGCGAGCTACCGCATCCCGGGCCTGAAGGGCGAGGAGTGGAAGCACACCGTCGCGGACAACCGTCTCGAGCTCGTTCCGGAGGGGGACTCGTTCAAGATCACCGCCGGCATGTGACCCGGCTGTGTCGTTCGTCGTCGCCCACGCATCGGACCTCCACGTCTCCGAGTTCGGCGACACCTTCCACGACCGCCTCCGGGTCGTGAAGCGCAGCACCAACCCTGCGAACCCCGACCTGGTGCGCTGGGAGGTCGCCTGGGAGGAGGCCGGCTGGCGCGTCCTCCACGAGCGCGGCAAGCGCCGCGGGAGGATCGCCCTCCTCGATCCCGACGGATACGCCCATCCGACTCCGTCGCTCGGGAAGGGCGGCGGCGTCATCGACCCGGTCGAGCGCGCGGCGGCGAAGGCCTGCAGGCTCGAGGCGCGGCGCGCCGCGACGCTCGCGCGGCACGTCCCTCGCCCCGCCGCGCTCCGCACGCTCTTCGAGGCGAGCCCGCGCAACTCGAACCTGCGCCTCCTCCGCGCGGCGGCGGCGATCGAGGAGGCGGCGCCCGACGCGGTCGTCCTCACGGGCGATCTCACCGACGATGGCGCGGGGTGGGAGCTCGTCGAGGCCGCGTTCGCGAAGTGGAAGGAGAAGGGGCGCCTCTTCGCGGTCCCTGGCAACCACGATCTCTACCTCTTCCCCATGCGAGGGAGCGGGCGACCGCGGCCGACCCACGCGACGAAGCGAGACGCGTGGCGCGCGTTCGCGGGGCGGATCGGCCTCGAGCTCCATCCGACCGGCGGGTGGTGGAAGCTCGTGCCGGAAGGCGACCTCGCCCTCGTCGGCCTCGACTCGTGCGCACGGCCGCAGCGCCGCTTCTACCGTCACAACGGCGCGGTCGGGCAGGAGCAGCTCGAGTTCCTGCGCGAGGTCGGCAAGCGACCCGAGTTCAAGGCTGCGCGTCACAAGCTCGTGCTCCTCCATCACCATGTGGTGCCGCTGCCGCACGGCATCGGCCGGCGCGCACCGAGCGAGATCGGGATGCGTCTCGACGATGCCCGGAGCGCCGCCGAGGTGTTCGACGAGGTGGGCGTCACCGCCGTCCTCCACGGGCATCGTCACGTCAGCGAGCAGCGCCAGCCTGCCGGTACCAATTTCACGATCTTCGCGTCGCCCTCGCTCACGCTCGGATGCCGGAGCGGCGACGATCCTTCCTTCTGGCGGATCGAGCTCGACAAGAACGCTCATGCGTCGCGCGTGCGCGTCGCCGTCGAGGCGATCGAACAGGACGAGGATCCGACCGAGTCGACCGTGTCGTCCGTCGTCGAGTCGGCGGTCGAGCTCCTCGGAGGGGGCGAGAGCAGCGCCGACCTCGGGGACGAAGACGAGTGACGGCGCCCTCGGTCCGAGGAACGCCGTTCCCAGAGGCAGAGACGATCCACCTCGCGTAAGTCTCTGGATTTCCTAGGCCACGAACGATGAGGGTTGAAGACCTACATCGGCACTGTCTTTGCTCGACGACCGGCCGTGAGCCTGCCCTCGTCCGTCCGCCGTGCGCGCCTCCTGACCACCCTCGTCGCCGGGGCCGCGCTCGTCGCGTGCACGAGCGGCTCCGGCGAGACCGACGGGGACGACGACGACCTCGCCGCGAGCGAGAGCGCGGTCATCTCCGCCACCGAGCTCGCGCTCGTGGGGTCCTACCGACGCTCCGACCCGACGTCGATCGTGCGGGGTCTCTACACGAAGCACCCGACGAAGAACTACGCCTTCGAGAAGGAGGTCATGTTCGCGCTCGACGTCGACCCCGCACTCGTCCCCGGCCTCTGTCCACCGTCGATGCCGGGCGCGATCTGCGACGGCGAGCGGATCGAGGGCGAGCTCCGCGCCACGACGCGGACGATCGACCTCCGCGCGAGCGACCCGGCGCGCGTCGCGCCGCAGGTGAAGCATCTCCTCGGCAGGTGGCGCTACACGCTCGGGGCGACGACGCTGTCGCTCGTGAAGGTCGGGGCGCCGGCGACGACGCTCGTGCTCGACAAGGGCTCGTACTGCTCGCAGGTCTACGATTGCAACGCGCAGCGGGCCGACGACACCTGCCTCACGGAGATGGAGTGCAACGCGCAGCGTGCGTGCGTGGTCAAGCAGTCCGACCCGACGTGCGATCCGTCGTGGCGCTCGGTCCAGGACCTCGGCGACGTCGGCGGTACGTGGACCGCGGCCGCGGCGCCTGCCTCGGCCTATGCGAAGCTCGAGCTCACGCCGTCGGGCGCGCCGAGCGGGAACAGCTCCGAGGGCACGTTCCGGGGAACGCAGGGAGCCGTCGTCTCCACCGGACAGTTTCGCACGATGCCCGAGAATCCCGCGATCGGGTTCGCGAGCATGATGCTCGTCCCGCAGAACGCCGCGCCCGACGCGCTCATCGTCCAGGGGGTGCACCTCTCGCCGGCGGGCAAGGTCGTCGAGATGAAGGTCAGCCGGATCGGCAACAACGTCGGGCCGAGCGGCCCGTCGTGGGTCTACGCGCGTCAGCCGTAGTCAGCCGCCGTCGACTGTCGCGTCCGTCGCCGCCGCCGCGTCCGTCGCGGGAGCGGGCGCGGGCGCGGGCTCCGCGACCGGCACGAGGAACGAGCACTCCCGCGCCGTCTCCGGCGCCCGGATGACGTCGCAGCTGCCGTTCTCGAGCGCGCGCACGCAGTCGTCGACGGCGACGCTCCCGGGCTCGATCGCGGCGGTGAGCCCGTGGAGGCACGCGTCGTCGTAGTACCGGATGCACGCGCCCACGTCGGCCGACGGCGTGTCGCCGCGGTGGACGGGCTTCGTCAGGTCGATCCCGCACGCCGCGGCCGTCTCGCAGCGGACGCGCTCGATGCGCTTGCAGGCCTCGACGCCCTTCGCCTCGGTCCCGCACGCGAGCACGGGCGCGAGCGCGCCCACCACCGCGGCAAGGACGAGAGCGTGCCTTCCGGACATGGACACCGTCTACTACGTGGGCCCTGGGCGGCCAAAAAAAGGGGGGGCGCCCTCGCGCGTGGTAGACCCGAGGGCGACAGCGATGCAGGCCGCGATCATCTTGTGCGCGGGGCTGGGCACCCGGCTCCGCCCGCTCACGGACGAGCTGCCGAAGCCGCTCGTTCCCGTCGGAGATCGGCCCGCGGTGGCGCACGTCGTCGCCGCCGTTCGTCGCGCGAGCCCGGATCTCCGGCTCGTCGTGAATGCCTTCCATCGGGCGGCCGACGTCCGCGCGTGGGCCGAGCCAGAGGGGATCCTCGTGTCCGAGGAGGCGGATCTCCTCGGGACGGCGGGCGGTGTCGCCGCCGCGGGCTCACTCCTCGGCGCCGGAGACGTGCTCGTGTGGAACGGCGACATCCTGTCGGAGCTGGACGTCACCGCGCTCGCACGCGATCACGCGATCGGCCGCGCGGAGGCGACGCTCGCCGTGGCGCCGGCGGGTGCGGGCGAAGGCAACGTCGGCCTCGACCGCGACGGCCGCATCGCGAGGCTCCGGGGGGAGCGAATCGGGCACGAGGTCGCCGGCGGCTTCTTCCTCGGCATCCATCTCCTCGCGCCGTCCCTCCGCGCGAAGCTCCCCGCGAAGGGCTGTCTCGTCGGGGACGTGTACCTCCCCGCGCTCCGTGAGGGGTGCCTCCTCCGGGCGCACGTCACGACGACGACGTTCCTCGACGTCGGGTCCATCGACGCGTACCTCGCCGCGAACCGAACGTGGCTCGCGCGTCGCGGCTCGCCGTCCTTCGTCGACACGGGCGCGACGATCGCGGACGGCGTGGACGTCGACGGCTCGGTCGTCGGTCGAGGGGCGATCGTCCGTGCGTCGGCGCGACGCTCGGTGATCTGGCCGGGCGCGGTCGTCGATCGGCCCGTCGAGGACGCGGTCGTCACGCCGCGGCGCATCGCCACGGGCGCCTAGCTCAGTCGAGATACTGCTCGATCCCTGCCGCGCCACCGACGAGGAGCGCGCCGCCCGTCGGGCTCGCGACGAGCCGCGCGCCGCGGCGCGGGAGCTTCGTCGCGATCTCGCGCGCCTCCGTCGCCGTCACGCGGAAGACGCGGGTGCTGCCGCTCGCGTCCTCGCCCGCGAAGAGGGTCGCTCCTCCCGCGAGCCCGAAGCCCTCCGCGCGGGCGAGCGGGACGTCGGCCGCCCAGTCGCGCGTCGCACAGGCGCCCGCGCAGGCGAGATCGATCTCGCGCACGCGGCCCGGTGCTCCTCCCGCGACGACGACCCGGTTCGCATCGAGCGTCGCGAGCCCGCAGCCGACGCTCGCGTCGGGCGGGTAGGGAAGCGCCACGCCCGTCGTACCCGCCGGCAGGACGAGCTCGCCGCCCGGCGCGCCTTCGCTGCCGCCCCACACGACGAGACCGCGCCCCTCGACCCAGCTCGCGCACGCTCCGCTCCGCGGCGCGGCGAGCGTGACGAAGGTGAGGTTCCCGTCGGGGCCCAGGCGGAGCGCCTTCGCCGTCGGCGCGCCCCCCGCGCGCGTCGCGCCGACGACCCACTGCGTGCCGTCCTCTGCGGAGTAGGTGAGACCGCCCGCCACCTCGGAGAACGAGCCACCCTGCGGAGTGGTGACCTCGGCGCTCGTGCCGTCGCTCACGTCGAGCGACGACGCACCCGCTTCGTCGACGACGACGACCACGGTGCCGTACGTGAGCGTCGAGCGCGCCGCGCGCGGGAACGCGGGCGGTGACCCGAGCGCGCGGAGCTGGAGGAGGTCGTAGAGGACGGAGGTGGTCCCGTTCGCGACCACCACGAAGCGCCCGTTCGCGATCGCCGCCGACGAGACGCTCGTGGCCGACGGGCCGCGCGGCAGTCGCGCGAGCTCCCCCGTGCGCTGGACGAAGACCGGGAGGTTCGAGGCACCGAGGCCGCCCCACTGGACGAAGAGCGATTCGCCGCGGACGACCGTGCGTCCGTCGGCCGCGAGCCCGGTCAGCCGGACGGCGCCGATCTCCTCCTTCGCCGCGTCGCCGAGGTCGATGACGTCCGCCGGCAGCGCCGTACGAGCGAGCTCCTTCACGCTCCCGTCGAGGGCGACGGCCGCGACCACGAGCGACGTCGGCGCGGGCGCGCGGGTGAGCGTGTCCGCCTCTTCGCCGATCTCGACGACAATCGTGCCTTCCGCCTGCCCGCTGCACGCGAGGGCGAGGGCGGTCACGGCGACGCCGATCCGCGGCCTGGACATCGCTCGCGGGCTTACCACACGCGCCGAGCGCCCCGGCGGTTTACTTGGCCCGGCCGGGCCACCGGCGTTAGCCCTTCGGGTGGCCGAGGCAACCCATGATGGAGCAGGGCAGCGTGAGAAACCTCGAGCAGATCCAGGAGAACGACGACGAGTCGCGCACGCCTCGAGGCGTGACGATCCTCCTCGTCGCGCTCGGAGGTGCGTGCGTCGTGTTCGCCGGGCTCGCCCTCGGCGGGCGCCGGTCCGCGGCGACGATGCCGAAGACGGATCCGCTCGGCGAGCTCGTGACCCAGCAGGGCAAGCCGGTCGCCGCGTCCATCGCGGCCGCGCCGAAGCCGATGGATCTCGCCGCGAAGGACGTGACGTTCCCGGGGATCCTCAGCGACGAGAGCGCGCCGACGACGGCGCTCGCCGCCGTCAAGGCGCCGCCCGGCCCTCCTCCGAAGAAGGGGGCCGAGCCTCCGGTCGACGTCGCGGGTGCGACGACGAGCGAGGCCGCCGTGCCGCCGCCGCCGTCGGATCGGCTCTCCGTCGTCCCGCTCCCGGCCCAGCACGTGCTCGAGGCGTCGCCCGTCGTCACACGCCCGCGCGATGCGCTCACCCGTGCCGCGAGCGACGCGGCGCAGATCGGCGCCGCGGCGCAGCCGTCCGCACCCGCGGGGCGCGAAGGCGGCTACCAGCTGCAAGTGAGCTCGTTCCGTACGCAAGCCGAGGGCGATCAGTTCGCCGCGCAGCTGCGTGCGCGGGGGCACAAGGCCTACGTCGCCGAGGCGCGCGTACCCGGACGCGGTACGTGGTACCGGGTCCGCATCGGTCCGTTTCCCTCGCAGCATGCCGCCGCCGCATACCGCACCGGATTCGAGGGTCGCGAGCACGTGGTGCCGTTCATCGTCCCGCCGAGCTCCCGCGACAAGAGCTCCGGCGCACACGAGCCGTGAGTCGAGCTCGACCGGGACGCGGATGACGATCCGCGCGGGCCCGTGCACGAGGCCTCGCGGTGTGCCAGACTGGAGCCGAGCGATGTCGAGCGCGATGCCTCTGCCGACCTGGGCCCTGGCGCTCGTGGCGGCGGCGCTCGCGCCGCTCCTCGGGCGCACGATCGTGAACGTGCTGCTCGGGCGCGCCCGCCAGCGCTCTCGTCGCGCGCTCGCGCGCGCCGAGGAGCTAGCCCGCGCGAGCAGCGGGCGGACGTGAGCGCAAGACCGCCTCTACCCATCTCGTCGTGAACCGTCTACGTTCGGAAGAGAGCGCGCCAGCCCGGATCGGACGCGCGCGCTCGTCCCCAGGAGATCCCGCATGGCACGCCTCTTCAGCTTGATCGGCAACCGCTCCGACCTCGCCGGACGCGTGCTCTCGTCCGAGCCCGACGCGCTCCGCGTCCAGTCTCGCGGTACTCCGCTCGGCTGGGGGATCGGGTTCTACCAGGGGGGCGAGGTCCTGATGCGACGCCGGCCCATCGACGACCACGCGACGATCGACATCGCGAAGATCGCGAGCGACGTGCGCGCCGACGTGCTCGTCGGCCATGTTCGCAACGCGACCGTCGGTGCGCTCCGCACCGAGAACACCCATCCGTTCCGTTACCGGCAGTGGCTCTTCGCGCAGACGGGGACCTTGCCGGCGTTCGAGTCGATCCGCGAGCGGCTCGTCGCGAGCGTACCGGCGTTCCTCCGCTCGTCGATCCGCGGGGAGACGGACGCCGAGATCCTCTTCTACGTCTTCCTCTCGTTCCTCCACGACGCGGGCCGGCTGGACGTTCCCGTGGTCGAGGCACCGCACGTGCGCGACGCGCTCCGTTCCTGCGTCGCCGTGGTCGACGGAATGACGGCCGAGGTCGGAGGCGATGCGGCTCGAGTGAACCTCGTGGTCGCCGACGGCGAGAGCGTTCACGCGCTCACGCGCGGCGCGCAGATGGGCTACCGCGTGTTCTCCGGGAAGGAGGACGCGGACGTGCTCATCGGCGACGACCTCGCGCTGCGCCGCCGCACGCCCGAGCTCGGCCAGATGCATTTCACGCTGCTCGCGTCCGACTTCGACGACGACTGGACCCTCGCGGCCTCGTCCCCGACGGGCCACTCGCACTGGCACGCCCTCGCCGACAGCGCGACCGTGTCGCTCGAGCGCGGCAAGGACCCTCACATCGACGCAGCGTGAGCGCGCGCCGACCCGTGGCTCGTTCGCGTGTGCTCGCGCTCGTCCTCGCGAGCGTCATGGGAACCGCGTGCGGTGGAGCAGCCCTCGAGACGGCGACGGAGATGCCGAAGACGCCGCGCCGCCCGGACGGTGTCGTGCTCGAGCCGCCTCCGGCGGTCCCGACGGCAGCGGAGCGCGCGACGACGTCCTCCGCGGTCCTCGCGCTGAGGGAGCCTCCCGCCAGCGAGGACGTCGAGGAGGTCGTCCGCGCGTACCTCCGCGCCTTCGAGCGCGAGGACCTCGACGGTCTCCAGCGCCTCCTCGCGCAGGACGCGGGGCCGCTCGGCCGCGCGGGTGGGAGGTCGCAGCTCGTCGACCTCTGGCGTGCGCGCTTCAAGAGCTTCGAATACCAGAAGCTCGCGGGCGCGGAGATCGCCCGCTTCGGACAGCTCGAGCGGCGCTCGTACGATGCCTATGCCGTGCCTGCGTCGGCCGGAGGGCCCGCGGGAGGTCGTCCGCCGGAGATGCGACCGGGCGACCTCCTCGTGCGGATCCCGATCGCGACGCCGCGCGTCTCTGGCGAGCAGCTCTTCGGCGACGTGCTCGTCCTCCTCCTCCGTCGCGAGGACGGCAAGCTCCGGATCGCCGGCCAGGCGGACGAGAGCGCGCCCTGACCCGGTCCGGTCCCTGCACGCTCTCGAGCATGACCTTCCCCGTGACGCTCCGCGCGCTCCACGAGCGCACGCCCACAGCCTCCGAAGACCTGGCCATGCGCCGCATCCGGGACGCGCTGGGCGCCTTCGATCGTCACGTGACGAGGGTGGCGGTGCGTCTCGAGCCAGCCGTTCGCGGCAGTCGCAAGGGCGACGCGATGTGCTCCGTCGAAGTCGCCGTCGGCACCGGCGCCTCGATCGTGGCGGAGGAGCACGGGCGTGGCGCCCTCGCGGCGATCGACCGCGCGACGGACGCCGTCGTCGCGCTCCTCCGCGAACGCTTCGGTGAGCCCGAGACCCGCCGCGCGAGCGCGAAGAGCGGCAGCGCGAGAGCCGAGGCGCGCGCGGCGGCCCTCGGACGGCCGAAGGCGTCGACGTCGGGCCGCAACGAGAAGGCGAAAGGCGCTGGGTTCTCCTACGCGCTCGAGGACTCCGCGACCGGCACACCCTCACGGAAGTCCACGCGCGGGAGCGCGAATCGCGCGAAGCCCGACTCGAACCTGCGCCGGCGCGAGACGCGCCGCATCCGGGCGCCGAAGACCCGCGCGATGAAGAGCAAGGCGCGCGGCGAGCGCGCTACGAAGTAGCGGCGGACGTCACTCGTCGCTGCGATACGACGAGAGGTCGATGTCGTAGCGCTTCAGCCAGCGATGGATCTGCATGCGCTCTTTCCCGAGCTCACGACCTACCGCGGCGATGTTCCCGCGGTGGCGCTCGAGGAGCGCGCGGAGCTCCTCTTCCGTCGGCGGACCCCGCCTTCCTGGCGAAGGGGCACCCTCCGCGGCGCCTGCCGTCGCGACGTACGGCGAGGCGGGGGGCATCGTCGTGTGCTCGGGAGACGGAGCGTAGGAGACCGGGACGCGCGGCAGAGCCCGAGGGGCGTAGGGCGGTGGGATCGCGCTCGGCTGCGCGACGCGCTGGCGATCCCCATACGCCTTCATGTGCTCGGTGATGGCGTCGGGCAAGTGGACCGTGTCGAGCTGGTTGCCGTCCGTGAGGGCGACGCCGCGCTTGATGCAGCTCTCCAGCTCCCGCACGTTGAACGGCCAGTCGTAGTGGAGCAGGGCGACGAGGAACGAGAACGTGAAGGTCGTGTCCTTCCGACCGAAGCGGAGCGCGAAGGCGCGCGCGAGCTGATAGATGTCCTCCTTCCGCTCTCGGAGCGGAGGGAGGCGGACGGCGTGCTCGTTCAGGCGTGCGAGCAGGTCGCCGCGGAACTTCCCGTCCTTCACGTACTGGTAGAGGTCGCGGTGCGTCGCGCACACGACGCGGATGTCGACGCGCTCGGGGGTGGTCGCGCCGAGGGGGAACACCTCCCGCGACTGGAGGACGCGGAGCAGCTTCGCCTGCGCGTCGAGGGGCATGTCGCCGATCTCGTCGAGGAAGAGCGTGCCGTCGTCGGCGAGCTTGATGAGTCCGGGCTTGTCGCGATCCGCGCCAGAGAACGCGCCACGACGGTAGCCGAAGAGCTCGCTCTCGAGGAGGTTGTGCGGGATCGCGGCGCAGTTGATCGCCTGGAGCGAGCCTCTCCGTCCCGAGAGGCGGTGGATCCCGCGGGCCACGACCTCCTTGCCCGTGCCCGTCTCGCCGAGGACGACGGAGGAGAGCTCCGTGGGCGCGATGCGCTCCACCTCGGCGGCGATCTGGTCCATCTGCGCGCCGCCGACGAGCTCGGTGAAGGCCTTCGCCTTCCGCTCGCCGGCCACGGAGCCGTCGATGCGATAGGCGACGTAGCGCTCGGCGCCCGTGTCGACGAACTTGAAGATGGCGTCGCCGGTGCGGATCTCGTGGCCCGCCTCGAGCTCCATCTCGGAGACGTAGCGCCCGTCGACCATCGTTCCGTTGCGGCTCCCCAGGTCCTGGAGGACCCATCGCTCGCCCATCTGCACGATCCGAGCATGCTGGCGACTCACGGCCTGCTCGGGGACGCAGATGAGCGCCGTCGGATCGCGCCCGATCGTGAGCTCCGGGGAGACGAAGACGTACGCCGGCGAGAGCTGCTCGAAGTTGGGGGCGTAGAGCAGGACGAGACCGGCGCGCTCCTTCGTCGCCTCGGTCGATTCTCGCGCGTCGTCGTAGCTCGACGAAACGCCGGTCCTGTACCTGCTCATCCCAGGTCGAGCTTACCAGAAGGGGGAATCGGGTAGCGCGTGACGTCGACGCCGGCTCGGCGGCAGATCGCCGCGAACACCTCGTCGGTCTTCGCCTCCAGGTCCGCGAGCG
Organism: Polyangiaceae bacterium; assembly: GCA_022842465.1. Classification (GTDB taxonomy): domain Bacteria; phylum Myxococcota_A; class Polyangia; order Polyangiales; family Polyangiaceae; genus Labilithrix. Next base: position 14,183 of record JALHPN010000066.1, read on the forward strand.
TCCCGTCGTTCTGGATCACGAAGTCTGCGAGGGCCGTCTTCGACGCGAGGGGCATCTGCGCCCGGATCCGCGCGCGCACGTCGGCCTCGTCGGCGGCATCCCGCGCGACCGCACGCCGGACCTGCACGTCCTCCTCCGCCGCGACCACGACGAGCGGGCGGAAGGCGTCGGCGACGCCGTTCTCGACGAGCAGCGCCGCCTCGTAGCAGGCGAGCGGCTCCCCGGCCGCCGCGAGCTCGCCGGCGCGCTTCATCGTGAGCGCCGTCACGCGGGGGTGCACGATGCGCTCGAGCACTCTCCGCTTCGCGGGATCGTCGAACACGATCGCGGCGACCTTCTTCCGGTCGAGCGTGCCGTCGGCGGCGAGCACGTCGTCTCCGAGGGCGAGGACCACCTCCCGGAGCCCGTCCGAGCCGCGAAGGACCGCCTCCCGCGCGAGGAGGTCGGCGTCGATGACCGGAAGCCCTCGCGCGCGGAGACGACGACCCACGGCGCTCTTGCCCGATGCGATGCCGCCGGTCAGTCCGAAGAGGTGCACGCGTCGATACTAACCCACCGACGAGAAGGGGCTTGAAACGTGGGCGCGTTCAGCGTCCCATGTCGGCCCTGCCGCGCGTGTTCACGCGCGTCGACTGGAGGGTCTCTCGATGAAAAGCGGTGCACATTCGCTCGTGATCGCGCTGTTCTCGTTCGTCGCGCTCGGCTCCACGACGGCCTGCAAGGGCAAGGTCGAGCAGTGCAACGCCTTCATCGACCGGGCGAACCAGGCGCAGACCTCGATCGGCGCGATGAAGTTCGAGAGCGAGGAGGCCGCGCAGCTCGACGCCGACGCCACGAAGATCGACGCCGAGGCGAAGGCGGTCGAGGACGTGAAGCTCAAGGACGACAAGCTCCTGGCGTTCCAGAAGTCCTACGGCAAAAACCTCACCGATCTCGCGAAGAACGTCCGCGACCTCGCGAAGCTCCACGCCGCGCTCAAGGCCGGCCAGACGGACGTCGAGGCGCAGGCGAAGAAGCTCGAGGCCGACGCCGAGAAGGTCGGCAAGGACTCGGACAAGCTCATCGACGAGATCAACAAGTACTGCAGCGGCGGTACCTGAGCGCTCTGACGTGACGATGGCGGAAAGCGCCGGCGTCTCCTCCGCGGGAGAGCCGGCGCTTCGTCGTTCAGGCGGCCTTCACTGGCCGGCGTCGGCGCAGAGGTTCGGCGCGGGCACGCCGTTGTCGACGTACTCCTTCGACGGGTTCGCGACGCGCTTCGCGGTGAAGCCGATGCCGACGGAGATGCCGTCGCAGGGCGTGCCCGCGCGGTTCGTGCCGTCCTTGATCATGTCGCTCGCCTGGCGAATCGTGCTCTTGATCGACTCGAAGGCGGTGCCGCCGCAGAACGTCTCCGAGATGTTCCCGGCGACCTTCTCCAGGCTCGAGATGAGCTCCTCGGTCCCGAGCACGCCGGCGATCGTGCCCTCGACGAGGTCGTTCGGCGGCTGGTGCTTGAACGTGATGGTCGGCTTGTTGATGCGGAGCGAGAGCGCCTGCCCGGCGAGGAAGAGGCTCAGCTCGATCGAGCTCGCGCCGAGGGACTTGGGGTCACCGTTCACGAAGAGGCCGCTCGTGATGTACGAGCCCGTGATCGGGATCTGGGGCGAGGGGCGGTAGGGCCACTCGAAGTCGGGCGTGAAGCTCGGGCGGGTGGGGGGCGCGATCGGCGCCCCGCCTGCGTCGCTCGTCGGCGCGTCGGGGTTCAGGTCGCCACCGACGAGCAGCGTGCCGCTGAGGCCGGTGTTCGTCTGGTTCGCGTCGTCCGTGAGCCCCTTGATGCGCATCAGGATCGTGAACGCGCCCTCGCCCTGGATCGAGTCGTTGATCTGCTTGGACGGCCCCGTGATCGGGAGCAGGGGGAGGATGACCTTTCCGAAGGCGTTGTCGATGCCCTGCTCACCGTCCTCCTGGTTCGCCTTCGTCGCGCCCGGCGCCTGCGTGCAGACGTCTCGCGAGTCCCGGTTCGTCGTGAGGCCGTCGAGGTCGTAGCCGAACTTCTTCCAGGCATCGCGGTTCACTGCGCCGGCGCGGTCGGTCTCGCCGAGCTGGAGCGAGTAGACGGCGAAGGTCCGCTCGTCGGTGCCGGGGGTCGCCCCACCCGACGGCGCCGGAGGCTGCCTGCCTCCCCCCGTGGTCGTGGAGGTTTCGTCGTCACCACCGCAGCCGACGACGATCGCCGTCACCGAGCCGAAGGAAAGACCGAGCAAGCAGAGGGCGGGCACAAGCTTCATGGGCGCGAATGGTAGGCAGCGATCCCGAGGCCATGCAAGCGCAGCGAGAGCTCGTCCGTCGCTCACGTAGGCGTCGTCGTGACGCGTTGCGCCGCGTGCCGCGGGCGCGACTTTCGGCCGGCGGCCGGACTTGCTAGCCATCGTCCTCGATGGCCGAGTTCGTCCACCTCCACGTGCACTCGCAGTACTCGATGCTCGACGGCGCGGTGAAGGTGAAGGACCTCGTGAAGAAGGTGGCCGAGCGCGGCATGAAGGCCGTCGCGCTGACCGATCACGGGAACATGTTCGGCGCGATCTCCTTCTACAAGGCGGCGAAGGACGCGAACGTGCAGGCGATCCTCGGCGCCGAGATGGAGGTCGTCACCTCCGGGCACGGTCACCACCTGCCGCTCCTCGCGTCGACGGAGGAGGGGTACAAGAACCTCGTCGCGCTCGTGTCACGCGGCTGGGTCGAGCCCGACCCGGGCGGCACCCCGGGTGTCCCCTGCATCCCCTTCGATTTCCTCGAGGGGCGGACGAAGGGCATCGTCGGCCTCACGGGGTGCATGGGCGGCGTCCTCGCGCAGCGCGTCCTCGAGGAGGGGCCGACGGCGGGCGACAAGATGCTCGGCAAGCTCCGCGACCTCTTCGAGCCCGGGGCGCTCTACGTCGAGCTCCAGGACCACGGTCTCCCCGAGCAGCCCGTCCTGAACGGGATCCTGAGAGACCTCGCGAAGCGGCACGGCCTCCCGCTCGTCGCCACCAACGACGTCCACTACGCGTCGAAGGACGACGCAGAGGCGCAGCTCTACCTCGCGTGCATCAAGAGCGGCCGCTCGTTCGAGGAGGCCAAGGAGCGGCATCACGGCTCGAGCGAGATGTACCTGAAGACCCCCGAGGAGATGGCGGACGTCTTCAGGGACATCCCGGAGGCGATCACGAGCACGCTCGAGATCGCCGAACGCTGCAAGCTGAAGCTGAAGCTCGGCAACCCGATGCTCCCCCGCTTCGGCGTCCCCGACGGGATGGACGAGCCGACGTACTTCGCGAAGGTGGCAGAGGACGGGCTCGAAGCGCGCTTCGAGGAGTTCGAGGCCGTCGGCAAGAAGGTCGATCGCGACGCATACCGGAAGCGGCTCGCCCTCGAGATCGGCGTCATCAACCAGATGAAGTTCCCGGGGTACTTCCTCATCGTCTGGGACTTCATCCGGTACGGGAAGGAGAACGGCGTCCCCGTCGGTCCGGGCCGCGGCTCCGGCGCCGGATCCATCGTCGCCTACGCGATGCGGATCACGGACCTGGATCCGATCCCGTTCAACCTCCTCTTCGAGCGCTTCCTGAACCCCGAGCGCGTGTCGATGCCCGACTTCGACGTCGACTTCTGCATGGACAAGCGCGATCGCGTGATCCAGTACGTCCAGAAGAAGTACGGCGAGACGAGCGTGGGTCAAATCGCCACCTTCGCCGAGCTCAAGGCGAAGAGCGTCATCAAGGACGTCGCGCGCGCGCTGCAGTTCCCGCCGATCGAGGCGCAGCAGATCGCGAGCCTCATCCCGAACAAGACGCCGGCCGAGACGTACACGATCACCGAGTCGCTCGGGATCGAGCCGAAGCTGAAGGCGCGGTTCGACACCGAGCCGAAGGTGAAGGAGCTCCTCTCGCAGGCGATCAAGCTCGAGGGCCTGACCCGCCACGCGGGCAAGCACGCGGCCGGCATCGTCATCAGCGAGGGGCCGCTCTGGGACCACGTCCCCGTCTTCACCGACGGCAAGACCGACGGCTACATCACGCAGTACTACAAGGACGACGTCGAGCAGGCGGGCCTCGTCAAGTTCGACTTCCTGGGGCTCAAGACCCTCACCGTCATCGACATCGCGACGCGCCTCATCCACGACCGTCCCGACCAGAAGGCGCTCCCGCCCGAGAAGCGCTTCGACGCGAACAAGCTCCGCCTCGACGACAAGGCGACCTACCAGCTCATGTCCTCGGGCGAGACGAAGGGCGTCTTCCAGCTGGAGTCGAGCGGCATGCAGCAGCTCTTCAAGGACCTGCATCCGGACAACTTCGAGGACATCGTCGCCGCCGTCGCGCTCTACCGCCCCGGGCCGCTCGGAACCGGGATGGTGAAGGACTTCGTCGACTGCAAGCACGGGCGGAAGCCCGTCGCGAAGATGCACGACAAGGTCGACCACCTCCTCGAGCCGACCTACGGCGTCATCGTCTACCAGGAGCAGGTCATGCAGATCGCGCAAGCGCTCGCGGGCTACTCCCTCGGCGGCGCCGACCTCCTCCGTCGGGCGATGGGCAAGAAGAAGCCCGAGGAGATGCAGAAGCAGAAGAGCACCTTCATCGCGGGCTCGCTCGGCAACGGCGTCGAGGAGGCCGACGCGGATCGCATCTTCGGCCTCCTCGAGTACTTCGCGGGCTACGGCTTCAACAAGTCGCACTCGGCCGCGTACGCGCTCATCACCTACCAGACGGGCTACCTCAAGGCGCACTACCCCGTGGAGCTCCTCTGCGGGATCATGACGAGCGACAAGGAGCGCATCGACAAGGTCGTGCGCACCATCGCCGACGCCCGCGCGATGGGCGTGAAGGTGCTGCCGCCCGACGTGAACGAGAGCGACATCGATTTCAAGGTCGTCTACCAGTTCCCGGAGGGGAACAAGAAGGTCACCCGCGCGGATCGCTCGGCCGTCGCGAAGGACCCTCTCGGGCCGCAGATCCGCTTCGGCCTCGGCGCGGTGCGTGGGCTCGGCGGCGCGGCGCTCGAGGCGCTCCTCGAGGCGCGGAACGAGGGCGGCCCGTTCGCGGACCTCTTCGACTTCGCCTCACGCGTCGACGCCAAGCGCGTGAACAAGGGGGTCTTCGAAGCGCTCGTACAGTGCGGCGCCTTCGACGGGGCGCTCTTCCCACGAGGCATCTCGCGCGCGCAGGCCTTCGCGTCGATCGAGACCGCGCTCGAGCGGTCCCGCGCCGCCAGCCGCGATCGCGAGCGAGGTCAGACGAACCTCTTCGGCCTCTTCGACGCGTCCGGTCCGCCCGCGAGCGGTGGTAACGGCGGCGCGCCCCCGACCGCCGGAGACTACGCGAAGAACGTCGAGCACTGGGATCGCCGCGAGCAGCTCGTGCGCGAGCGCCAGTCGTTGGGGTTCTACGTCTCGGGGCACCCGCTCGAGCGCTACCTGAAGGGCGGCGGCGCGCTCGCGAAGCTCGAGGCCGTGGCGGCGAGCTCGCTCGCGAGCATGGACGCGTGGTCGGTCGTCAAGGTCGCGGGCATGGTCGAGGGCTATCGCGAGCGCATCTTCAAGGACGGCGGAGGCAAGGTCGCCTTCTTCGACCTCGAGGACCTCTCGGGGCGCGTGACGTGCAAGGTCCGCCAGAACCAGATCGACACCTACGCCCCGGTCCTCACGAGCGGGGAGCCGGTCCTCGTCACGGGGAAGGTCAGCTTCCCGTTCCGGGGCGACGACGCACCCGAGGAGGACGATGGCCCGAAGGAGCCGACCCTCTTCCTCAACGAGGCGGTGCGCCTCTCCGACGCCGTGAAGAGTGACGCGAAGCAGCTCGCGATCCGCCTCCGGGAGGGTCGCGTCGACGACGTGATCCTGAAGAAGATGGCCGACGTGCTCGTGAAGGCGAAGGGCGAGTGCCCCGTCACCGTGATGCTCACGCTCGAGAGCGGCGCGGAGGCGGTCCTCGGACTCGGCCGCGCCTACCGCGTCGAGATCGGCGACGAGGTGCTCGCGGGGCTCGAGCGCGTCTTCGGCGAGCAGGTCGCGGAGCTCCGATGACCACGGCCGCGAAGGCTGGGACCGTCTCGGCGTACCTCGCCAGCCTCTCGCCCGAGCGCGCGAAGGAGATGAAGGCGGTCCGGAAGCTCGTGAGGAACGCGCTTCCCGCGGGGTTCGTCGAGACGTTCCAGCACGGCATGATCTCGTGGGTCGTCCCGCTCGCGCGGAAGCCGGACACGTACAACGGGCAGCCCCTTCCGGTCGTCGCGGTCGCCGCCCAGAAGAGTCACCTGGCGATCTACCTCATGGCTCTCTACGCGATCCCGGAGCGGCGCGCGGCCTTCGAGGCCGCGTACCGTGCGTCGGGAAAGCGGCTCGACATGGGCAAGTCCTGCTTGCGCATTCGAACCGTGGCGGACCTCGCGACCGATGCCCTGTCCGCCGCCGTCGCGAGCGTGACCGTCGACGAGCTTTGCGCCGCGCACGACGCGGCGCACGGCGCGAAGGCAGAGAGCCCGACGAGGTCGACGACGCGCCGTTCCCGAGTGCGTTGAGGTGCCCCTCGGGACCTCAGTCGGCGAGCCGGAGCCAGATCGCCGACTCTCCCGGGGTGACGAGGAAGGCGACTCCGTTGCGCGACGTGCGCCGGAACGTCGTGCCGCCCACGTCGACGGACCACGCGGCGCTCGTCGCGAGGGTGCCCGTCCGTGTCTTCGTCGGGCAGGCGGCGCCCGAGCAGCCCGCGTCGACCTTCGCCACCATCGACCATGCTCCCACCGGCGTGATCTCGACGGAGCGTACCCAGGCGTCGTCCTCGCCGACCCAGCGCCCGGCGAGGAGCGGTGCGTCCGGAAGCTTGGCGGGAGCCGGCGCTGCGATCTCGTCCTCCGCTACCTGCGGGCCGAGGTCGCGTGACGACTCCGCGACGCAGCTGACGAGGGCCAGGGCCAGGAGGAAGAGGCTTCGGCTCACGCCTCCCCCGGAGCAGGGGACGTGCCCGGGGAGATCCGCGTCGCCGCGCTTGGCCTCCGGCCGTCGAGGCTTCGATGCCGTGGGGAGCTCGCGCCTCGGAGCGGACTCCGCGGCCTCAGGGGCCGACGAGCTTCGGGAGCTGCGCGAGGGCGGCGACGCGGTCCTCCTCGTGCTTGAGGAGGAGGCCGAGCGTGCTCGCCGCGAGCTCTCTGTCGAGGGCGCTCGCGTGGAGGAGGATCATCGCGCGCGCCCAGTCGATCGTCTCGGAGATGGAGGGGGCCTTCCGGAGGTCCATCTTCCGGAGCTCCTGCACGAACGACACGAGCTCCTCCGCGAGAGCTCGGGCGATCCCTGGGATCCGGAGCTCCAGGATCGCCACTTCGCGTGACGGCGGGGGATAGTCGAGGAAGGCGTGCAGGCATCGACGGCGGAGCGCGTCGGTCATGTCACGGGTCCCGTTGGTCGTGAGCAGGACGAGCGGAGCGTGCTTCGCGCGGATCGTCCCGAGCTCCGGGATCGTGACCTGCTGCTCGGCCAGGATCTCGAGGAGGAAGGCCTCGAACTCCGGGTCCGCGCGGTCGACCTCGTCGACGAGGAGGACCGCGGGGACGTCGCTCTCGAGGACCTGGAGGAGGGGCCGGGGGATCAGGAAGGACTTACCGAAGAAGGTGGACTCCACGCCCGCGAGGCGAGCGAGCGCGTCCGACGTCGACGTGGCGCCGCTCACCTGCGACGCGAGGGTGTCGCGGAGGAGCTGCGTGTAGAGGATCTGCTTCGCGTAGTCCCACTCGTAGAGGGCCTTCCCCTCGTCGAGCCCCTCGTAGCACTGCAGTCGCACGAGCGGCCGACCGAGCGTCTCGGCGAGGGCACGCGCGAGGTCCGTCTTCCCGACGCCGGCCGGCCCCTCGAGGAGGAGAGGACGACCGAGCTCGAGCGCGAGCCACGCCGCGAGCGCCGTCTGCGGGTCGGCGATGTACGTCCGCGCGAGCGCCTTGGCCAGCGCGTCGGCGGAGGCGAGCTGGGAGGCAGGCGTGGCAGGGGCGGCGGGCGTGGAGCTCATGGACGGGGTCCTCTCGTTCTATCCGGCCTCCGGGCGCCCCTGCAAACTGCGCCGACTCCGCGCCCCCTCTGTTACGCTGGCGGGGCAGATGTCGGATCGCGACGACCTCTTGCGCATCGACACGACGGGGACGGTGCATCCCCTCGGTCGACTCGCGAGCCAACAGCTTCGTCCGCGGACGGGAGAGTGGCGCCTCATTCCGTCCCCGCGCGATCTGCTCATCGCCCGCAGCATGTCGGGCGGCGATGCCGTGCTCAAGCTCGCGGGCGAGATCCGGTCGCCGGGCTCGCTGTCGGACATCGTCGCGCTCGCGGCGCAGTCGGCGTGGCGCGGTGAGCTCATCGTGCTCGCGGATGCGGGATCGCGCTCGTTCTTCTTCGACAACGGCATGGTCATCGGGGCGACGACCTCGGTGCCCGACGAGCGGCTAGGTGAGACCCTCTATCGCTTCGGCGTCATCAGTCGCGAGCAGCTGGAGGCGGTCGTCGAGGCGGCGAACAGCTCCGGAAAGCGTCTCGGCGAGGCGGCGCTCGAGCTCGGCGTCGTCCCGGCGGAGCTGCTTTTCGCGATGATGGAGCGCCAGGTCGAGGAGGTCTTCTTCGCGGCGGTCCAGATCAGCGAGGGCGCCTTCTACTTCTTCGATCGCTTCGACGAGAAGGTCCTCCTCCGCCGGCACAGCCTGAACGCGGGGGGCCTCCTGATGGAGGCCGCGCGGCGCATGGACGAGATGCGCTTCTTTCGCGAGAAGGTTCCGAGCGACGCCTACGTACCCGTGCCCGTCCCCGGGAAGCGATCCCCGGACGACCTCACCGCGATCTTCGCGGAGTGTGATGGGAAGAGGAGCATCACCGATATTGCCCGTGCGACCGGTCAGTTGGAGTTCGATGTCACCCGGTCGGTTTTCCAACTGATTTCGAGCGGGGCCGTCTTCGTGGTTGCACCCCGACCACGCGGTCCGGAATCAATCGTCGAGACGTACAATCTCGCACTGGCCGTCATCCATGAACGGTGCGATACCGAAGGCCGCGGTGGGGAGATGCGCGATGGCCTTGCTCGCTTTGCCACCGGTGGAGGCGTATACGATCCGTTGTTCATGGGCGCAGGGCCCCTCATGGACGGCACTCTGAAACCGAACAGGATAGCCCAGAACATTGCCGCGCTCGCCGGGGAGGACCCGGACGCGTGGCTCATCGGCCTCATGAACGATTACGTCGGCTTCGCGCTGTTCCAGGCGGAGTCACTCCTCGCGCGTGAGGCACAGGCGAAGCTCCTCGCCGACGTGATGGAGCTTCTGAAGCCCGTCGCTTCCTCCACCGAAGCGACTCCCATGTCCCGGGGGGGACCATGATCACCAGCCAGGCACACGAGACCGAGAACCAGAACCTCATCAACCCGACGGGCGAGACCGACGAAGACGGCGTTCCGCGCAGCAAGCGGAAGCGTCTCCGGAAGGAAGAGATCGTGGCCGAGGCCACCAAGCTCTTCGCGGAGCGCGGGTACGACGGCGCCAGCATGGGGGACCTCGCCGAGCGGGTCGGCCTCCGGAAGGCGTCCTTGTTCCACCACTTCCCGAGCAAGGATGTGCTCTACGCGACCGTGCTCGGGCACCTGCTCGAGACCGTGCGCGAGGCGATCCAGGGCGCGGTCGCTGCCGAGGGGTCGTACGCCGACCGCCTCGACGCGCTGAGCCTGGGTCTGACGACGTCCCTCGGCGCGCAGCCTCACGCGGCGCGCCTCCTCGTGCGCGAGGCGATGGATTGGGGCCCCGTCATGCGCGATCGGCTCGGCAAGAGCGTCCAGGACGTCCTCCAGGCCTCGCTCGAGTTCGCCAGGGCCGGGCAGCGCGAGGGCGCGTTCGACCGAAGTGTCGAGCCGATCCAGCTCGTCGTGAGCTTGATCGGGGTCCACTTCATGCCGTTCGCGATCGGCGACATCGTCGAGCGCTTCACGGGCACCTCACCGTTCGGCGAGGCGTTCGTGACCGATCGGAAGAACGCGGTGCGCGATCAGATCCGCCGTCTCCTCGTGACGACGGCGCCCGGCGCGAACGGGACGAACGGCACGCACACGGCCTGAGCGCGGAAGCGGGTCGAGGGGCGGCTGCGGCGGTCAGCCGAACGAGCCGCCCCGACCCTTTCCCTCGGAGAACGCGGTCGCACCCGCGAGCGCTTCGCCGCTCGCGAGCGAGGCCGCGCCCGTCGAGAACTCGTGCGCAAGTGCAGCATCGATCGGCATGGCGGCGGACGCGATCGCGCTCGCGCGATCGGCGCGCATCGTGACCTGAGGAAAGCGCGCGATCTCCGCCGCGAGCGCCTCCGCTGCCGCGCGCGCGCCGCCTTTCGGGACGACCCGGTTCGCCAGGCCCATCGCGAGCGCCTCCTCCGCGCCAACGGGTCGACCGGTGAGGATGAGGTCGAGCGCGCGCGAGAGCCCGAGGAGGCGCGGGAGCCGGACGGTGCCGCCGTCGATCAGCGGCACCCCGAACCTGCGGCAGAAGACCCCGAGGACGGCGTCCTCCTCGACCACGCGCAGATCACACCAGACCGCGAGCTCGAGGCCGCCCGCGACGGCGTGACCCGCGATCGCGGCGATCACCGGCTTCCCGAGCGCGAGACGCGTCGGGCCCATCGGGCCATCGCCGTCCGGGGAGAGGACGTTCCCGTCGCCGCGGGCAAACGCCCCGAGATCCGCGCCCGCAGAGAACGTGCCTCCCTCGCCATAGAGCACCGCGACGCGCGCCTCGTCGTCCGCGTCGAACGCCCGGAAGGCGTCGGCGAGCGCCGCTGCCGTCACGCGATCGACGGCGTTCCGCACCTCGGGGCGCGCGAGGACGACGGTGGTGACGTGACCCTTCTTCTCGACCCGGACGCTCATGGCGCCGAGCGTAACCCGAGCGTCAGCGTCCGCGGAGCAGCTCGTAGAGCGCGATGCCCGCCGCGACCGACGCGTTGAGCGAGTCGAGGGTCCCCTTCATCGGCAGCTTCGCGAGCGTCGTGCAGACACGCTTCACGGTCTTCCGGAGCCCTTTGCCCTCGGCGCCGATCACGAGGACGACGGAGCCCTTCGCGCCGACGTCCGAGAGCTTCGTCTCCGCGTTCGCGTCGAGACCGACGACCGTGGCGCCCGCCTTCTTCATGTCCTCGAGAGCGGTCGGGAGGCCGCCGACGCGGCAGAGCATCGCGTGCTCGATCGCGCCGGCCGACGCGCGGAACGTGGCAGGGGAGAGGGGGGCGGAGTGGTGCTCCGGCCACACGATCGCGGTCGCTCCGAGCGCGACCGCGCTGCGGATGACGGCCCCGAAGTTCTGGGGATCCTCGAGCTCGTCGAGGGCGACGACGACGGCGTCGCCCGCCTCGATGGCCGTGAGCACGTCGTCGAGCGGGCGGAGCGCGAGCTCGGGGGCGAACGCGATGACGCCCTGGTGCCGCGCGCCGCGCGCCGTGCGATCGAGCTCGCCGCGAGCGACGCGATCGACGTGCGCGCCGCGGTCCTCCGCGAAGCGCCCGACGGCCTCGATTTGCGGCCCTCCGTTCGCCTCGACGAGGACGCGCTCGAGCTCCTTGCCGTGGACCCGGATCGCTTCGCGGACCGCCTGCAGACCGGTGACGACCCTCATCGTGCTCCCTCCGAACGTGCGCGCTGACCGCGGGCGAGCTCCTCGCCGATCGCGCGTGCCGCAGCGACGCGGTCCGTCGCGTCGCGGATCGGACGGCCGACGACGACCCAGTCGGCGCCGTCTCGCGCGGCGTCCTCCGGGGTCGCCACGCGCTTCTGATCCCCGGCGTCGGCGCCGCGCGGTCTGACGCCCGGGGTGACGAGCACGGCGTCGTGCCCCGTCGCGCGCCGCACGTGCCTCACCTCGGCGGCGGAGCACACGAACCAGCGCACGCCGTCGGCGTAGGCCATGTGCGCGAGGCGCTCGGCCCACACGCTGGCGAGCGATCGTCCGTCCGGGCAGGGGAGCGTCACGCCGAGGTCGGTCACATCGCGATCGTCGAGCGACGTGAGCGCCGTCACGGCGCAGATGGCGAGCCCGGCCCCGTCCTTGTCCGCGCGCGCGACGGCGCGGGACAGCATCGCGCGGCCGCCGCTCGCATGCACGGTCACGAGTCGGGCGCCGAGCGAGCCGACCTGCGCGACGGCGCGCTCGACCGTCTCGGGGATGTCGTGGAGCTTCAGATCGAGGAAGACGGGGAGCCCGACGTCACGCCCGATCGCCACGACGGGAGGCCCCGCGCTCACGAAGAGCTCGAGCCCGACCTTCACCATGCCGATCGCGGGCGCGACCTCGCGCGCCAGCGCGACGCCTTCCTCGGCCGTCGCGACGTCGAGCGCGAAGGCGATGGGAGGTCGGTCGGTCACGCCCACATCAGAGACACGAGCAGAGCGGGTCACCCGCCTGACACGTGCAGGCTGGCCTCGGCGTGCCGCCGCCGCCGGCCGCAGGCCTCGCGCCGCCGCCGGAGCGGACCGCTGCGATGTTCGCCTGCGTCTTCTTCTGCTGCTCGGCCGCCGCCGCGATTCGCTGCTGGGCCGCCGCGCGCTCGGCTTCGCTCTTCGCGCCGGCGAGCTCGTTCTTGGCGTTCTCCATGGCGTCCTGCTGCGCCTTGAGGTCGCTCATCAGCTTCGTCAGCTGCGCTTCCTTCTCGGCGATCTCCTGGCGCTGCTGCTCCTGGATGGCCGCCTGCTTGTCGGAGCTCGACTTCCACGCGAGCCCGCCGCCGATCCCGCCGAACACGAGCAGCGCCACGACGCCCGCGATCATGTACGTGAGCTGCTTCTTCTTCTTGTCCTGCCCGAGCGCGGCCAGCTGGCGCTCGTGCTCCTGCTGCTGCTGCATCGCGCGGAGACGCGCCTGGTTCTCGGCGTCGTGGCGGGCCTTCTCGACCTCGGCCTGGCGAATCGCATCGAGGCGCGCCTGCTCTTCGCGCTGGCGCTGCTCGTCCCCGCGCCGGCGCTCGTCCTCGGCGCGCATGCGGGCCTCTTCCGCTTCGCGCTGGCGGCGCTCGGCATCGAGGCGGGCCTGCATCTCGGCCTGCTCTTTGCGCTGACGCTCCTGCTCCTCCTGCTTGATGCGATCCTCTTCGAGGTTCATCAGCTCTTTCAGGGAGAAGAGAACGGAGGACTCTTTCTGTTCCGCCATGTCGGGGTCTCGGGCTGCCTGCGGGTTGCCGGTGACAGGAATACCAGGGGACGAACGGGATTCACGTTACCCGGCTCACCGCCGCTTCGCAAACCCTATCCGAGGGATGGCGCGGCGCGCCGCGCGGGACGGGGCGCCCGGGACGGCGTCTTCGACACGCGACCGCCTTCGGGGCTTGGGGTCTGGCGCATCGCGCTTGCGCTTTTCCGGCGTGCTGATGGACGATGCGCCGCCATGGCGACCAACGTAAACGCGCACATCACGGGAACCGTCTGGAAGATCGAGGTCAAGGAAGGCGAGGACGTGTCCGAAGGACAGACCTGCGTGATCCTCGAGTCGATGAAGATGGAGATGCCCGTCGAGGCGCCGGCCAGCGGGAAGGTCGAGAAGATCGCCTGCGCCGAGGGACAGGCCGTCAACGAAGGGGACGTGCTCCTGACGATCGCGTAGGCTTCACCCCGTGAAACGTCGCGCCGCGCGACTCACGGCCGTCCTCGTGCCGCTCGTCCCCGTCCTCGCCGTCGCAGCGAGCGTGGTCGTGGCCGCATGTGGGAAAGGCCCCGCGCTCGTGGGTGCGGGCGAGGAGTGCGACCTCGCGGCCGACTGCTTGCCGGGGCTCGTCTGCATCGAAGAGCGGCGCTCCGGGCGCCGCGTGTGCTCGAGCGACCTCACCACGATCGAGGGCGAGCTCCCGCCGGACGGCGGTGGGATGGCCGACGAGGACGGCAGCTTCGACGGCAGCGCGCCGCTCGACGACGGCGCCGTCCCTCCGCGCCCCGACGCCGGCCAGGACAGCGGCTCGAACCCGAACCCTTCGCCGATGGACGCCGCCGCCGACGGCTAGCTAGCGCGTGTCGCGGGGACTCACTCCCTCCACAAGAACTTCCAGGGGTTGTGCTTGAGGTCACGGACCATCTCCTGGACGTCGTCGTAGATGCCCTCGTCCATGACCAGCGCCCCCACCGTGCCTTGGCCCTTCTTCACGTGCGCGACGATGGCCTGCGCGTCGGCGGCGGCGGCGTTCGCGCGGGCGGCGAGCGTCGCGACGTCCTCGAGCGCCTTCCTGAGCTTCTGCTGCTCCTCCTCGCCGCCCACGGTCTTCGACGCGCGGTTGATGTTCGCCATCGCCTCGCGCGTGTCCTTCAGCATCGGACCGCTGTCTCTCTGGATGTCGGCGGCGAGCTTGTCGACGTTGTCGATCGTGCGGAGGATCTTCGGGTTGTCGACGTAGTTCTGGCGCGCGTGCACCGTCAGCGTGTTCGCCTCCTGCGAGAGCGACTCCATGTTCGTGACGATGCGGTTGATGCGCTCGCGGTTGTCCGTGAGCGTCCCGTTCAGGTTCTTGAGGAGACCCGCCGTGTTCGTCGCGATGTCGCTGATGAGCTCCCGGTTGTTCCGGATCCCGTTCATCGTCGTGTCGAGGAGCTCGTAGGCCTTCGCGAGGAAGAGATCGAGGCGCGGCGGATCGATGCCCTTCACGATCGAGCTCTCCGCGAGCACCGGTCGCTGGGGGGTGCCGGGCTCGATCGCGAGGAACTGCTCGCCGAGGACGCCCTGCGTCGTGACGTAGAAGTCGGCGTCCTCGCGGACGGACTCCTTCACCCGCTGCTCGACCGAAAGCTTCGCGCGGACGAGGGTGCGCCGGTTCGTCTTCGGGTCGACCTTGCCGCCCATGAAGGCGAGCTCGCTGACTTTGCCGACCTTCACGCCGGCGATCTTCACGGGGGCGCCGGACTGGAGGCCGCCCGGATTGTCGAAGTCGACGTACAGCGTGTACGTCTTCTCGAACGACAGGCCTCCCATGACGAGGACGAAGGCGGCGAGGATCCCGAGCGAGACGAGGATGAGGACGCCGACCTTGACCTCGATCGATTTCTCCTGCGCCATGTCGTGTCCTTATATCAGAGCTCGAACGGCCCCTGCGCGCGGCCGTTGATGAACTGCTGGACGACGCCGTCGGCCGTGCTCTTGAAGTCCGCCTGCGTGCCGTAGAGCCGGAGCTTGCCCCGATAGAGCATCGCGATCTTGTCCGCGATCGAGAAGATGCTGGTGAGATCGTGGCTCACGACGATCGAGGTCACGCCGAGCTTGTCGGAGAGCTCGCGGATGAGGGCGTCGACGCGGCGCGCGCTCACGGGGTCGAGCGACGTCGTCGGCTCGTCGAAGAGGACGTAGGTGGGGTCGAGCGTGAGCGCGCGCGCGATGGCGACGCGCTTTCGCATCCCGTCGCCGAGCTCCGGGGGGTAGCGGTCCGCGAACTCGTGCATCCGCACGACCTCGAGCCGCCTGCGCGCCTCGGCGACGGCCTCCTTCAAGGAGAGGCTCTTGTGCTTCCGTAGGGGGAGCGCCACGTTCTCGGCGCACGTCATCGAGTCGAAGAGCGTCGAGTGCTGGAAGACCATCGCGCACTTCTTGCGGACGGGGCCCATCTTCACCTCGTCGAACCGGCTGATCTCCTCGCCGTCGAGCCAGATCTCGCCGCTGTCCGGGTAGAGGAGACCGACGAGGTGCTTGATGAGCACGCTCTTGCCGACGCCCGATGCGCCGATGATGAAGAAGACCGACCCCGTGGGCACGTCGAAGGACACGCCGTCGAGCACGCGCTTCGGACCGAACGACTTCACGATCTCTTTGAACTGGATCACGCGAACCGTTCATCCCGGGAAGATCAGGAAGCCCGCGCCCGAGATGAAGAAGTTCAGGATCAGGATGGTCAGAGACGTGTTCACGACCGCGCGCGTCGTCGCCCAGCCGACGCCTTCGCTGCCGCCGAAGGTCGAGAGACCGCAGTAGCCGCTCACGATCGGGATCGCGGCGCCGTAGGCGAGGCACTTCGCGAGCCCGATGGTGAGATCGCCCGCGTCGACGAGGCGCATGTTGAAGAACGTCTGCAAGGGCACGTCGAAGGCGACGTACGCGGTGAGCCCGCCGACGGTGAACGCGACGGTGCCGCCGATCACGATGAGCACGCCGGTCATCACCACGCTCGCCAGGAAGCGCGGCACGATGAGGAAATCGATCGGATCCGCGGCGCACATCCGGAGCGCGTCGACCTGCTCGGTGACGACCATCGAGCCGATCTCCGCCGCGATGCCCGCGCCCACGCGCGTCGCCAGCATGAGCGAGCCGAGCGACGCGGCGAAGTCCCGGACGAGCAGCTCGAGGTAGGTCGCGCCCAGCATCGTGAAGTCCGGCACGACGCGCTTCGCCTGGAGCCCCGCCTGGTAGACGAGGATCATCCCCATGAACCCCATCGTGATGGAGAGGAAGAAGAGCGAGCGGTTGCCGAGCTCGTACATCTGGCGGAGCGTCGCGCCCTTCTCTCGCCTACCGCGGAACGTGTAGTAGAGCGCGCGGACGAAGACGGAGTAGAGCTCGCGCCCGCCGATCACGAGATCGATCGCCGCCGCGCCGAGGTTCCCGACGAAGCCGAGATCCTCCTCGACCTCGACGTCCTCGGGCTGCGGCTGGTGATGCGGGTGGACCTGGGTGCTCATCGTCGTTCAACCGCCGAGCGCGAAGCTGACGAGGTAATCGAGGACGAAGACGCCGGCCGCGCTCGCGACGACCGTGGCGTTGACGGCTCGGCCGACCCCCGGGGCGCCGCCCGTCGTCGCGAGGCCGAAGTGGCAGCTCGCGAGCGCGATGACGAGGCCGAAAACAATGCTCTTGAAGAGCCCGTTCGCGACGTCTCCGAAGTCGAGGAGACCGGACGTGAGGCCGTTGTAGAACGTCTGCGGGCTGACGCCGAGGAGGCCCTGCCCCGTGTACGCCGCGCCGAAGAGCGCGAGCGCGTCGGCGAAGAGCGTCATCATGAAGAGCGTCGCCACGATGGAGACGAAGCGCGGCGCGATGAGGAACGCGATCGGATCGATCGCGAGCACGCGGAGCGCGTCGAGCTGCTCGGTGACGACCATCGTGCCGAGCTCGGCGGTGTTGTTGGCGCCGACGCGGCCCGAGATCATGAGCGCGGTGAGGAGCGGCGCGATCTCGCGGAGCGTGCCGAAGCCGGCGCCCCACCCGAGGAGTCCCTCGGCGCCGTAACGCTTCACGATCGTCGCGGCCTGGATGACCATGATCGCGCCGGTGAAGAGCGCCGTGATGACGACGATGGGCAGCGATCGCACGCCCATCTTGTAGAGGTTCTTCCAGACCTCGCGCCCGTCCATGCGGAACACGCGCGAGAGGATCCGCGCGAGGAGGAGCGTCATCCCGCCCGTCGTCTGCGCGATGCCGAGGAACGCCGCGCCCGCCGCCGCGACGAACGGGTGACCCGCGCTCGGGGCGGCGTCGGTCGTGGGGGGAGACGGGGCGGCCATGCGCGGGCCCGCGACTATACCGCAAGACCGCGGGCCGGCCTCACTCGGGAAGCGCGACGCCGAAGAGCGCCGCGAGACCCTCGGCTACGACCACGTCCGCGACGTAGACGAGCACGGCGAGGCCGAGCCCGACGGCGGCCCCGATCAGGAGTCGGCCCGCGTCGCGGAGCGTGCGGAGAGAGCCCCGGGTCCGGGCCACGTGGAGGACGAGGGCGAGGGGCCATAGCATCACGACGAAGAGGATGCGCGTCGCCGGGGGCCATGCGGCGGGCCGGCCCCGCCGGGCGAGGCGCCTCTCGTCGGCGACGATGAGGGCGAGAGAGAGCGCGACGGGGAGGACCGCCGCGACGAGGAGCACCACGAGGAGGCCCGCGTCCTTCGTCATCGCGCGCCGGTCCGGGCCGTCAGAGCGGTCCTTCGACGAGGCCGTGGACGAACTGGCGTACGTACGGCTCGGCGCTCGCCTTCGCCTCCGCCGTCGTCCCGTCGAAGATGAGGCGCCCGCGGTACATCATGCCCACGCGGTCGGTCACGGTGAGGAGGCGATCGAGGTCGCTCGACACCATCACCACGGTGGACCCCGAGGAGCGCTGCTCGTCGCGGAGGGTCTCGAAGATCTTCTGCGAGGTGATCGGGTCGAGGCCAGCTGCCGGCTCGTCGTAGAGAACGATCGGCGCCTGGGTGATCGTCGCGCGCGCGACGCCGACGCGCTTCTTCTGTCCCCCGGACAGACCGGACGGCATGCGGTCCCCGAAGCCGGGGAGGTTCACCGCCGAGAGGCGATCCTCCACCTTCCGCTGGATCTCGTCCTCGGGAAGGTTCGTGAGCCGCCGCAAGGGGAACGCGATGTTGTCGCGCACCGTGAGGTGATCGAAGAGCGCGTTGTTCTGGAAGAGCATGCCGAACCGGAGGCGCATCTGCTGGAGCTCGAGGTCGCTCGCCGCGGTGACGTCCTTGTCCTCGACCACGATGCGCCCGGCATCCGGCTTCAGGAGCCCGACGATCATCTTGAGGAGGACGCTCTTGCCCGAGGCGCCCGGGCCGATGAGGCCGTACACGCACTGGGAAGGGACCTTCAGGCTCACCGACCGGAGGACCTGGTTCGGAGATCCGCCGCCGGCAGGACGGAAGGACTTCGACACGTTCTCGATGACGATCATGGCCCGCCGTAGCCCGGCGGCCGCGCGCTCGGCGGACCGGGCGCGCGCATCGGCGCCGGCGCGACCGACCGCTGCGCGCTGGCGGCAGGCATCGCGTCGGCCTCTCGCCGGAGCCGCCCGAGCCGCGACCAGAGCGCGAGCGTCGCCGCCGCGAGCGCGAGGACGACGACGACGAGCGCGCCGAGCGCGAGCTTGAGCGTCATGAGCGACGCGCGCGCGACCGTGATCGGGCCCACGTGCGCGAGCTCCGATCGGAGGCCCGGCGCGCGCGCGGGATGCGCGACGAAGACGACCGCGACGTCCGCGGGCGAGACGAGCGGCGCGCCGCCGGCGACGAGGCGCTGGATCGACTCGAGCGCGATCGGCGGGGTCGCCCCCCTGTGCTCGACGAGCACGCTCGCCGTCGGCTTCGGCGGCGGTGCATCGCGGAGCAGCTCCCGGACGGGGAGGTTCAGGTGGACCCGCGCGGCGAGGACGCCGTCGATGTTCGCGAGCGACCGTTCGAGCTCCCCGGCGAGGCCGGCGACGAGGGCGGCGTGCTCCGCGGCCTGGCTCGGGACCAGCGCGCCCTTGTCCGTCGCGTCGAGCACCCCGCGGGGGCGCGTCCGGGGTAGCTGCTCGTCGGCCATCGTCGCGAGGGCGCGCGCCGCGTCGTCCCGCGGCACCGAGACGCGGAAGCGGCCCTCCACCTGGGGATCGGCCTCCTTTGCGGCGTCGACGCCGGCGTGGTCGAGGGCGACGACGACGCGGTTCGCTTCGGCTTCCTCGAGCCCGGCCGCGACGGGGACCGCGCAGCCGGAGGCCATGACGGCGACGACGAGGAGAGCAAAGACGGCTCGCATCGCGGCGACGTATACCACGCGCGGCGCAGGACCCGCCGACCCGCTTGCGTGACTCTTGTTGCCCTCCCATAAGTACGGTGCTAAGCGGCTTTCCGCCGCGCGATCGGGCACGGGCCACGAGCCTCTCCCTACGTTCTCGCGCGCAGGAAAGGCGCGACCTGTCGGTCATCCCCGCAGGCGCGAAACGCGCTCGATTGTCGACTCCGTTCACGGAAGCGCTGAGCCAGCTCTCCGACAGCTCCTTGCGTAGGCTGCTCGGGCAGAGGGCGTTCAACCGAGGCTACGACTACGTTCGTCGTGGCGCGGTCTCGGACGTCGAGATGGAGGAGCTCGCCGCGCGCGGACACGTCCGCGGGACCGAGCCCGATCCCTACGCCGTCCGCGTCCACGTGACGCCGAACGGCTTCGGCAGCGAGTGCACGTGCCCGGTCTTCAGCAAGATCAAGGGCGGGCACTGCAAGCACGTCGCGGCCCTCCTCATCGCGGCCCGTGACAAGGTCCGTCCGCGGGCGCCCCGACCGGATCGGCCCTCCGCCCCGCGCCACGAGGGGATGCGCGTCGGACACGACAACGGCGTGCCGCCGCCGCTCCCGTCGGCTCACGCCCACGACGGCCTCGACTCCGCGATGGGCGGCGGGTCGAGCCGTCGAGCGCGTCGCCGCGCACGGAAGCTCGCCTCGCAGCGCGGCGGGCCGGCGCTCGGTCCGGCGCCCCGGATGCCGTCGTACGACCGCGCCGAGCGCAACGACCGCCTCGGTCCGGCCTTCGGCGTCGATGCCTGGGTCTCGGAGCCGATGCCGCCGGCCCCGAAGACGCTCGAGTACCGCATGCAGGTGCGGCCGAACGCGCTCCACGTGACGATCCTCGATCCGGACGCGCGGACGCCGCTCTCCGCGAGCCAGCTCCTCGCGTTCCAGGCCCAGAAGCCGACCGCCGATCGGGACGCGCTCCGCGTCCTCGCGCGGCTCGAAGAGGGGGGGCCTCGCCGCGTGGGGATCGACGCGCGGGGCGAGGACGCGGCCGACCTCCTCCCGCTCCTCAAGGGCAGGCGCATCATCCTCGAGCCGCAGATGATGGAGCTCCGCTTCGGCGACGAGCCCCTCCGTCCGAAGTTCGACCTCGAGCTCTCCCAGGACGGTCGCGAGGTCGTGGTGAAGTCGGCGTTCCAGCGCGCGGGAGACCCGCGCAGGTTCTCCACCCAGCACGGCGGGTGGTTCGAGGGCAGCCCTGGCTGGCACATCGACACGCAGGAAGGGTGGGCTCGCCCGCTCGATCGACGCGTCTCGCCCGCGAGCATCCGGCGCCTCATGCGGACGCCGACGATCACGGAGTCGATCGACAACTTGCCCGTGCTCATCGCGCAGGGCCTCCCCAAGGTCGCCCTCGAGGTCGGCGCGGAGCTCCCGGAGCTCTCGCAGGTCGCCGACGTCATCGACATCCGGCCCACGTTCCGTCTCCGCGCCGGCGGCGCGCTCACCGAGGCGCACGTCTCCCTCCGCGCCGCGTACGAGGACGTCGAGATCGACGTACGCGCCGACGGGATGACGCCGCCCGTGATCGTGAAGCCCCCGAAGGCGAGCGCGAAGAGCGAGGACGACGACCTCACGATGGGCGCGCGGCGCGTGCCGGCGTCGAAGCGTGCGACGGTCATCCGCTGCGACATCGTCGCCCAGCAGGAGGCGACCGGCGCCCTCCGCGGGCTCGGGCTCGTCCCCGACGAGGACGGCACCGGGTTCATCGCGCGCGGCGACGACGCCATCCAGTTCTGGACCGAAGCCGTCGGCTCCCTGCCCGACGACTGGGACCTCTTCATCCCCGACGACCTCGTCGACGTCCAGGTTCGCACGAGCTCGCTCGCGGCGAACGCGCGCGTCTCGAGCGGTGTCGACTGGCTCTCGCTCCGCCTCTCGTTCGAGTCGGAGGGCGTCCCCGTCACGCAAGAGGAGCTCGCGCGCTGCCTCTCCGAGGGGCGTCGCTACGTCCGCCTCTCGGACGGCTCGTTCGCGAAGCTCGACGTCGACAAGGTGAGGTCCGTCCTCGCGCGGCAGGCCGAGATCCTCGCGACGAGCGGCGCGCAAGGCGGGAAGCTCCCGCTCTCGCAGGCGGGCCGCATCCAGGAGCTGCTCGAGCAGGTCGGCAAGGCGCACGTCTCCGACGGCGCGAAGGACCTCTTCCAGAAGCTCCAGAACGTCGACGAGATCAAGGTCGTCAAGAAGCCGCGCAACCTGAAGGCGCAGCTCCGGCCCTATCAGGAGCAGGGCTTCCAGTGGCTCTGGTTCCTCCACGAGATCGGATCGGGCGGCATCCTCGCCGACGACATGGGCCTCGGGAAGACCGTGCAGACCATCGCGCTCCTCCTCGCGGTGAAGAGCGCCGTCGAGAAGGACGCGAAGGCGGACGGCACCAAGAAGTTCAAGGCGCTCATCGTTGCGCCCACGAGCGTCGTGACGAACTGGGAGCGCGAGCTCGACAAGTTCTCGCCGTCGATCAAGCACATGGTCTGGCACGGCGTGGACCGCAAGGACCGCATCGAGGAGCTCGAGGACGCGGACGTCGTCATCACGAGCTACGCGCTCCTCCGCCGCGACGAGGAGCTGCTCGCGAAGCTCGATCTCCGCTACGCGATCCTCGACGAGGCGCAGAACATCAAGAACCCGCTCTCCGCCACGGCCCGCGCCGCCAAGCGCCTCAAGGCCGACCGCCGGCTCGCGCTCTCGGGCACGCCGATCGAGAACCGGCTCTCCGAGATCTGGTCCATCTTCGACTTCGTCAGCCCGGGGCTCCTCGGGCCGCTCGACAAGTTCGAGGAGCGCTACGCCCGGCCGATCGACGCGGGCGACCAGAAGACCGCGGCGCGCCTCCGGGCGACGATCCATCCGTTCATCCTGAGGCGGACGAAGTCGGAGGTCGCGAAGGATCTCCCCGAGAAGATCGAGATGGATCAGATCTGCGATCTGACGGGCGAGCAGGCCGCGCTCTACGGTGCCGTGCTCAAGGAGGTCCGCGCGCAGGTCATGGGCGAGGTCGAGCGCCAGGGGCTCGCCAAGAGCCAGATCCAGATCCTCGCGGGGCTCACACGGCTCCGTCAGGCCGCGTGCGATCCGCGCCTCCTCGGCCTTCCCCGCGACTTCGGCGACGAGGACTCGGGCAAGCTCCTCGCGCTTCGCGAGCTCATCCAGACGTCGATCGCGGGCGGGCACCGCGTCCTCGTCTTCAGCCAGTTCGTGTCGATGCTCACCCTCATCCGTCGCGCGATGGAGGAGGACGGCGTCGCCTACGAGTACCTGGACGGCTCGACCAAGGACCGCATGGGCAAGGTCGAGAACTTCCAGCGCGAGGACGGCCCGCCGGTCTTCCTCATCTCGCTCAAGGCGGGCGGCGCCGGGTTGAACCTCACCGCGGCCGACACCGTCATCCACTTCGACCCGTGGTGGAACCCCGCCGTCGAGGATCAGGCGACCGACCGCGCCCACCGCATCGGCCAGATGAAGGTCGTCACGACCTATCGCCTCGTCGCGAAGGGCACGATCGAGGAGAAGATCCTCGAGCTCGGCGGCAAGAAGCGGGAGCTCGTCGGCGCCGTCCTCAGCGAGGACGTCGGCGGCGCGAAGAAGCTCACCAAGGGCGACCTCGAGGACCTGTTCCGCTTCGACTGAGGCTTGGACCGAGGAAGGTGCGGTCCCGAGACCGCGTCGCGGAGAGAAGAGGCATGCGCACGACGCTCCGATCGGTGGTCACCTGCCTCGTCCTCGGGTCGGTTCTCGTCGCGTGCAGCGGCAGCTCGGGGGACGTTGCCGGCGTGTCGTCTGGAACGCCGGGCGACGGCGCGAGCTCAGGGGCGCCGCCGCCGGCGAGCGGCGCTTGCGGCGGCCGGGTCGCGTGCGGAGCTCACTGCACGAACCTCGACGAGGACCGCCGGCACTGCGGCGCCTGCGGGCGCGCGTGCGCGGACGGTGAAGTGTGCGACGACGGTGTCTGCGTCGCGGGCACGTGCGAGGCGAGGTTCGCGACGACGTGCGGCGACCTCTGCGTCCAGGAGCGCGACCACCCCCAGCACTGCGGGGCATGCGGGAACGCGTGCGCCGCAGGCACCGTCTGCCACGAGGGCGCGTGCGTAGCGGCGCTCGGGACCGGCACGTCGTGCGCCGACCCCGTCGTGATGCCCGGCGGCGGCGACAACGTTCGCGTCGCCTTCACGTTCGACGGCGCGTCCGAGACGCAGGTGCTCACGTGCGGCGACCTCACCGCGCGTCCGCGCCGCGTCTTCCGGTTCACCGCGAACAAGACGAAGGACGGCGCGCGCTTCGAGATCGAGGGCGGCCTCCCGACGAACGACCTCGTGCTCGAAGTGTTCTCCGAGCCGTCGTGCGAGCCGGCGCGGTCCGTCGGTTGCAGCGACGACGATCGGGACGCGCGGCCCGTCCTCGAGATTCCGATCACGTCGGGAAAGACGTACTTCGTCGTCGTGTCCTCGAAGGGGCCGCCGCCGCCGGGCACCTTCTACGTGAAGTTCGACGACTGAGGCTGTAGCCGCGCAGGGCGGACGTCGCGTACGCTGCGTGTCATGATCTGGCTCTCGAACTCCACGCTCGGCCGTCTCCGCGATCAGCTCCAGGCGCGCGGGCAGCGTCCGTCCATCGTCGCGCCCGAGCCCGGGGCGTCGCCCGAGACGATCGAGATGCTGACCGTCAAGGCGGAGTACGGCCCTCTCGCCGAGGCGATGTACTTGATGATGAGCGCCGACGGGAAGATCTCGAACGACGAGCGCGAGGTCCTCAAGGGCGCGCTCCGCAACCTCTCCGGCGACGCCATCCGCGGCGCGCAGATCGAGATGCTGCTCGACGAGGCGACCAAGCTCGCGGCGGACGAGGGGCGCGACGCCCGCATGAGCGCGGTCGTGTCGGCGCTCCATGAAGATCGCGCGCGCGCCGAGGTCGCCTTCGTGCTCGCCTCCGCCATCGCGTTCGCGGACAACGCGATCGCCGACGAGGAGAACGAGACCCTCAACGCCTTCGCCGAGGGGCTCGGGATCGACGAGGCGCGCGCGAACGAGCTCCTCGACGACGTCGAGAAGGACCTGACCGCCCAGAAGAGCTGACGGAATCCTTCTGCCATCTGCTGGCGGATTCACGGGGGAGTCCGGTACGATCCCCGTTGCGTGTTCAGGTCCGGAGCAGGCGAGCGCATCGGCGGGTATCGTGTCGTTCGCCGCCTGGCGACCGGCGGCACGAGCGACGTGCTGCTCGCGAAGGCGGAGGGGCCGCACGGCTTCGAGCGCACCGTCGTCCTCAAGCTCCTCCTCGCCCAGTACCAGGACGACCAGGAGGCGATGGCGATGTTCGCGCGCGAGGCGTCGGCCTACGCGCGCCTGTCGCACGCGTCCATCGTCCAGCTCTACGACTTCTTCGCCCAGAGCGGGCAGCTCGTCATGGTCCTCGAATACGTCGATGGGCCCGCGCTCCATCGGCTCCGCGGGATGCTCCGCACCGTCGGGCAGCACGTCGAGGATCGCGGCGCGCTCTACCTCGCGACGCGCATCTTCGCTGCGCTCGCGGCCGCCCACTCCGCCAAGGACGAGAGCAACGCGCTCGCGCCGGTCATCCACCGCGACGTGAACCCGTCGAACATCCTCTTGCCCTGGGACGGCCAGGTGAAGATCGCGGATTTCGGCGTCGCGAAGGTGAGCGGCACCGGACACCAGAGCTCCGTCGGCGTCCTCAAGGGGACGTACGGGTACATGGCGCCCGAGCAGGTCACGGGCGAGCCCGTGACGCCGGCGACCGACGTCTACGCCGGCGCCATCGTGCTGTGGGAGCTTCTCACGAGGCGCCGTGCGTTCCAGCGCGGCGCGCTACCGGAGGTCGAGGCGTTGCGGCAGATGTCGGAGCCGCGCATCCCGTCGCTCGACACCGTGCGGCCCGAGCTGCCGAAGGGCCTGCGCGACCTCGTCAGGCGCGCCCTGACGCCCGACGTCCGGCAGCGAGACGTGACCGCGGAGGAGGCCGTGGCGGTGCTCCGTTCGCTCGTGTCGACGGACGAAGGACGCGAGAGCCTCGCGTCGTCGCTCGCGGCCGTGCGCCACGAGCCGCGCCCGCAGATGACGAGCGCGCCACCGCCCGAGGACGAGACGCAGCGTGTGCCGTTCGCGGCGCCGCGCACGGCGCAGGCGCCTAGCCCCGCAGCCGGTGCGCCGCCGTCCGCGCCGAAGCCCC
>JALHPN010000067.1 GCA_022842465.1 Polyangiaceae bacterium
GGCGGAGACCCACCGCCGCACGCAGCGACGGCGAGGGCAGCGACGAGGAGCGCACGGGATCCGAGGTTCGACATGATGTCCGTCTTCTAGGGAGAACCCCGGGAGGTGGAAAGGCGGATTCGTCGATCCGGTCGGTCGACGTCGGCCAAGGTCGTGACGAGCGGGGCCATCCGGTCTACAGTGTCGCCCGCCGTGAACGACTTTCCACCAGCGCGATCCGAGGGGAACGGCCGCGCGCGCCGTCCTCGTCCTTCCCGATGATCGGTCTCCTCCTCGCGATCGTCTTCATCGCGCTCAACGGCTTCTTCGTCGCCGCCGAGTTCGCCTTCGTGAAGGTCTCGACGACCCTCGCGAGCATGCCGAAGGCGCCGCGCGAGGATCCGAAGCTCGCGCGCGCGCGCGAGGTCGTCGCCCGCATCGACCGCTACCTCTCGGTCACGCAGCTCGGCATCACCCTCGCCAGCCTCGGCCTCGGCTGGGTCGGTGAGCCCGCCATCGAGGATCACATCGCGCGGGGCATGAAGATGTTCACCGGCGGCGCCGAGCTCGGCCGGGTCGCACATGCGCTCTCGATCGCGATCGCGTTCTCGATCCTCACCTTCTCGCACGTGCTCTTCGGCGAGCTCGTCCCCAAGCTCGTCGCCATCCAGCGGTCGGAGGCGGTCGCCCTCTCCTCCGCGGCGCCGCTCCACTTCGTCTACGTCGCGTTCATGCCGCTCCTCTGGGTCCTCGAGCGCGCGACCGGAGTCATCCTCCGCGCGATGGGGATGAAGGCGGACGCAGCGAGCGAGGGCGCGCTCTCGGAGGAGGAGCTGCTCGGCATCCTCGCGGCGAACGCCGCCAGGAGCCCCGGCGGCAAGCCGAAGGCGGAGCTCGTCGAGCGCGTCGTTCGCTTCGCCCAGCGTACCGCGCGCCACGCCATGGTGCCGCGCGTCGACGTGTTCAGCCTCCCGGTCGCGACGCCGGGCGGGACGGCGATCGCCGAGATCCGCACGCATCAGTACTCGCGCGTGCTCCTCACCAAGGGCCGCAGCGTGGACGAGGTGGCGGGGTACCTCTACGTGAAGGACTTCCTCGTCGACCCGCGCGCGGCCTCGCTCGACTCGCTCGCCGCGGTGGTGCGGGAGATCCTGTTCGTGCCCGAGACGCAGACCCTGCTCGACGTGCTCCGCGAGATGCAGGCCAAGCAGATCCCGATCGCGGTGGTCGTCGACGAGTACGGCGGGACGAGCGGCATCGTCACGATGGAGGACCTCCTCGAGGAGATCGTCGGCGAGATCCGCGACGAGCTCGACGTCGAGCACGCGCGCGTCGTGTCGGTGTCGGATGCGTCGACCGACGAGGAGAACGCGTGGGACGTCGACGCGCGCGCGACGGGCGAAGAGCTCCGCGCGATCGGCGTCGAGCTCGAGGAGGCTCAGTCCGCGGAGACCGTCGGAACCATCGTCCTCCAGCGGCTCGGCCGCATCCCGCGGATCGGAGACAAGGTGGAGCTCGGAGCGATGGCGTCCGCGGAGGTCACGAGCGTCAGCCGTCGTCGAATCCTCCGCGTCCGCGTGAGGGTCCGGTTGCACCCGCCGGTGAGCGAGTGACCTCCCGTCCGGCGCGGCTCTTCGCGCTGGTCGCGACGCTGCTCCTCACGATCGCGTCGCTCTTCGCGGCAACACGGCTCCGGCTCTCCCGTGACCTGACGCAGCTCTTCCCGCACACGCCGGAGGCGGAGGCGCTGGCGCGCGTGACGCGGGTGTTCGGAGGCGGAGACGTCGCGCTCGTGCTCCTGCGCGGGGACGAGAGCGACGAGGTCGAGCGAGCGGCGGAGGACGCCGCGCGCGAGCTCCGCGCCGCGCAGACGGTGGAGGACGTGATGACCGGCCCGCCGCCGCCGCGCGACATCCACCCTGCGGATGCGTGGCGATGGGCGGGGCCGATCGCGCGCGACCGGCTCGCGCGGGCGCTGACCGAGGAGGGCATGCGGGCGCGCCTGCGCGAGACGCGCGCGCTCCTCCTCGCGCCCGGAGCCTCGGAGATCGAGGACTGGCTCGCGCGCGATCCCCTCCGCCTCGCCGCGGTGCCGTGGGAGGGCAGCGTCGAGATCGCGGCCGGCGCTCGCGCGACCCCGGGCGCAGCGTTCGTGGCGGACGCTGGCAAGACCCGGCTCGTCGTCCTGTCGCCGCGTGGCCACGCGTTCGAGGGAGGCGAGGCCGCGCGCTTCGTGGACGAGACGGAGGCCGCGCTCGACCGCGCACGAGCGGCGCACCCGAGCGTGCACTTCGATCTGACGGGAGGGCACGTCGTCGCGAAGCAGACGGAGGCGCTCGTGCGCTCCGATCTCCAGCGGAGCGGCACGGCGTCGATCGTCTTCGCGTCGATCGTCTTCCTCGTCGTCTTCCGCAGGCCGCGCGCGCTCCTCGCCG
This sequence comes from Polyangiaceae bacterium, assembly GCA_022842465.1. Taxonomy (GTDB): domain Bacteria; phylum Myxococcota_A; class Polyangia; order Polyangiales; family Polyangiaceae; genus Labilithrix. Next base: position 2,415 of record JALHPN010000067.1, read on the forward strand.
TCTTACCGCCGCTCGCGGCCGGGACGCTCTGGACGACCGCGCTCGCGTCGATGCTCTACCCGCAGCTCTCCGCGATCGCGACGGCGTTCGCGGCCGTCGTCGTCGGCGTCGGCGTCGACACGGGCGTGCACGTGTACGGGCGGCTCCTCGAGGCGCGGCGCGAGGGACTGTCGCCGTCCGAGGCGGCGCGCGTCGCCAGGCAGGATACCTGGCGTCCGACCCTCGGCGCGGCGGCGGCGGCAGGAGGCGCGTTCGCGTGCCTCGCGATGTCGGACGTCGCCGGGATGGTGCAGCTCGGCGTCCTCTGCGCCGCCGGCGAGCTCCTCACCGCGATCGCGATCCTCGTCGTGGTCCCGGAGATCGGCGCCTTCCTCGAGCGCGGCCCCCCGCCGGCGGAGCTCCGCTGGTCGTTCCTCCCTCGCCTCACGAGCTCGCGGCCGAAGGCGCTCGCGAGTGTCGCGGTCGCGTTCGTCGCCGTTCTCGGCGCCGCCGTGGTCGGACCTCCCTCGCTCGATCACGGCGTCGTCGCGCTCGACGCCCGGACCTTGCCCGCGATGGCGACGTACGACGCGATCTACGCCGCGTTCGGCGGGACACGCGGTCAGCTGATGATCGTCTCCACCCACGCCGACGAGGAGGTCGCCCGCGCGCGCGGCGACGCGGTCGCGGAGACGGCCGAGATGCTCGCGGCGGAGGGCTCGATCGCGGGCTACGACGCGCTCGCGCAGGTCGCTCCCTCGCGCGCTGCGGTGGACGCGAGGCTCGGCGCCCGCGACGCCCTCGATCTCCCGGCGAGGGCGGCACTCCTCGCGCGGCTCCTCGCCGAGGAGGGCTTCGCCCCGGAGGCGTTCGCCGCCGCGGTCGCCGCGCTGCGCGAGCCAGAGGCGCGCGCCGCAGACGCTTCCCTCCCTCTCGGCCCCGCAGGCGCGTGGGCCGTTCGACGACACCTCGGGCGAGACGAGCGGGGCACGGTCGTCGTCACCTATGTCCGGCCGACCGGCCGTGAGACCGACGACGCGCGCGCGCGGACGCTGCTCCGCGCGGCCGATCCGGCGGCGATCGTCACGAGCTTCCGGGACCTCGACGGCGGGCTTCGGGACTCGCTCGCGCGCGACCTCCCCCGGGTCCTCGCGGCGGCGTCCGCCATCGTGGTGATGGCGTTGATGGCGGCGCTCCGGAGCCTCCGCGCCGTGGCGCTCGCCGCTCTCGTCCTCCTCGTCGAGATCGCGCTCGTCCTCCTCGCCTCGCGCGCTCTCGGCGTCCGCTGGCACGTCTACGACGCGCTCGTCCTGCCCATCCTGCTCGGGATCACCCTCGACGAGGCGATGTTCCTGCTCGCCGCGACCGAGCGACGGTCGATCGACGACGCGCTCGCGCACCAGGCGCCTCTGGGAGCGGCGACCGCGCTCACGACGGCCGCCGGGTTCGCTGCGCTCGTCACCTGTCGCTTCGAGGGCCTCCGGGACATGGGAAAGGTGGGGGCGCTCGGCTCGACGGTCGGCCTCGTCGCGGCGTTCGTGGTGATCCCCGCCGGCCTCCGGCTCGTCCGCCCTCGTTCGCCCGCCTGAGGGCCGGCGCCGCGCGGCGAAACCGGGTTGCACCGAGCAGGAAAAGAGGGCAAGGGGAGGTCGTGGAGACGTGCGCCCGCCTGTTCGCGCTGACGCTGTTCGTCGGGGGCGCAGGGGTCGGGTGCAACGCCATCCTGGGCATCGGCGAGCCCGTCGTCGAGGGTGGGGACGCCGCCGCACCGGACGCCTCGGTCGCGAGCGCCGAGGGCGGTCCGGACGGGCCGCTGGCCGACGGCAGCGTCGACGCCTTCGCAGACGCCGCCGTGGACGCCGACGCGGGGCCGCCCTGCAATCTCGCGAGCGCGTTCACGACCGTCGAGCCCGTCGGCGGACTCAACCTTCCGGGCCAGGAGGGCTCCCCGCGCCTCAGCGAAGACGAGCTCACGATCTACTTCGACTCGCAGCGCGCCGGAGGCCTGAACGGGAGGTTCGATCTCTACAGCGCCACGCGCGCGACGAAGGACCTTCCCTTCTCCGACGTGAAGATGCTCCTCGGGGAGGTGAACACCGACGACGACGAGTACTCCCCCAACGTCGTCGACGACGGGCTCACGATCGTCTTCGAGCGCCAGAACGTGGCGTCGCAGGTGAGCAGGCTGATGAGGGCGACGCGGCTGGCCGTGACCGATCCGTGGGGCACGCCGACCGATGTCCCCGACGTGAACGCCGGCGCCTGCGACTACTCCGCGAACCCCTTCGCACGTGGGACCCAGGACCAGCTCTTCTTCGTCCGTGCCTGCACGGGGACGCCCGCGGACATCTTCCTCGGCAACCGCGTGAACGACTCGTACGCGGGCTTCGCGCGCGTCGCGAAGCTCAACACGAACCAGCCCGAGTACGAGCCGACGATCACGGTCGACGGCAAGACGATCCTCTTCGCGCGCCAGCAGGCCGGGAAGCTCGACATCTTCGAGGCGACCTGGGACCCGGCCAAGAGCGACTGGAACACGCCCGAGTCGCTCCCGGGCACGGCCGTGAACGGCGTGCTCACGAACGAGACGCCGGGATGGGTCTCGCCCGACGGGTGCCGTCTCTACTTCACGTCCACGCGCGGAGCCCCCGGCGGCGGCATGCAGGACCTCTTCGTCGCGTCGCGGCCGAGGGTCCCGTGACGACGCCCGAAGACGACGAGCGACGCCGCTACGAAGAGGCGCTGAAGCAGCGCGTCGGCACCGTCCTCGGCGGCAAGTACACGCTCGAGTCGCTGCTCGGCGCAGGCGGCATGGCGGCGGTCTATCGGGCGCGACATCGCAACGGCAACAAGGTCGCCGTGAAGATGCTCCACCCGGAGGTGGCGATCTTGCCGGAGCTCCGCGCGCGCTTCCTGCGCGAGGGATACGTCGCGAACGGGATCGAGCACCCCGGCGTCGTGCGCGTGATCGACGACGACGTGACGCCGGACGGCGCCGTCTTCCTCGTCATGGATCTGCTGGAGGGCAGGACCCTCGGTCAGCTGATCGACGAGCGAGGCGGTACGCTCGCGCCGACCGAGATCGTGCCGATCGCCCTCCAGATCCTCGACGTCCTCGTCGCGGCTCACGCGCGCGGCATCATCCATCGCGACATCAAGCCGGAGAACATCTTCGTCCTCGGCGACGCGAGCGTGCGTCTCCTCGACTTCGGCATCGCGCGCGTGGCGCACGCGGCCAGCGCGACGCGGACGGGCCACCTCATGGGCACGCCGGCGTACATGGCGCCCGAGCAGGCCCGCGGGATGGTGAAGCAGATCGACGCGCGGACGGATCTCTGGGCCGTCGGCGCAGTGCTCTTCCGCGCGCTGACGGGGCGTCAGGTGCACGTCGCCGATACCCCGGAGCTCACGGTGGTGCACGCCGCGACGCGCGCAGCCGAGCCGGTGCTCGACCTCGCGCCCTCGATCGGGATCGAGCTCGCGAACGCGATCGATCGCGCGCTGGTGGTCGAGATGGCGTCGCGTTGGCCGGACGCGAGCGCGATGCGCGAGGCGCTGAACGCGGCGACCTCGTCGGGGCTCTCGGAGCTCGCGCAGCCGGTCGTGTCGTCGTCCGCGGTGCTCGATCGGACCCATCCGATGACGCCGGTGACGCCTTCTGGCGGCCTGTCGGCCGGGACCCATCCGATGGCGGCGACGCCTCCCGGTCTGACGGCGCACGGCACCCTGTCGGCGACCGCAGGCGGGGCCCGTTCGGGGGCGCTGCCCGAGCGTGCTGGCTCGCGAGGCAGCGTCGTCGCCCTCGGCCTCCTCGCGGCCGTGATCCTGGGCGGTGGCGCGTTGGGGCTCTCGCGCCTGTCCGCGACGGAGGAGCGGGCGACGCGCGCCAACGGGGTCGTCGCGGTCGAGCCGGCGCCTCCTGCGAGCGCGAGCGCGGCGGTCCTCGTGGTCGCGCCCGAGGAGACGCCAGCCGGGACGCACGCGAGCGCGAGCGCGCTCCCCTTCGTGAGCGTGTCGGCCGCGGCGGAGGCGACGGGCGCCCCGTCCGCGAAGCCCGTGAAGCCTGCCCTGCCGACGGCGCCCGCGAAGGCGAGCGCGAGCGCCACGGGCGCGGCCGCGCAGGTCGCGCCGACCGCCTCGGCGCCGAATTGTTCCCCGCCGTACACCTTCGACGCGGCCGGGACGAAGCAGTGGAAGGCGGAGTGCTTCGCGAAATGAGATCTCCCCGGCTCCTCTCGTCCTTCGTCGTGGCCTCGGCGTTCGCCGCTCCGATCGCGCTGACAGCGCCTGCCCGCGCGGACGTCGGCGCGTGCGTCGCGGCCGCGAACGAAGGCGGCGTCCTCCGTCGTGACGTCTCGAAGCTCACGAGCGCGCAGGAGCGCTTGACGGTCTGCGCGGCGGACGAGTGCCCGACCGAGATCAGAGACGACTGCCGGAGGCTCCTCGCCGAGGTCATCGCCTCGATCCCGACGATCGTCGCCATCGCGGAGGACGCGGGCGGCAACACGCTCCTCGACGTGAGGCTCGAGATCGACGGCAAGCCGGTCGCGGAGCAGCTCGACGGCCTCCCCATCAGCGTCGATGCGGGCGCGCACAAGCTCGTCTTCGTGCGCGGCACCGAGCGCGTGGAGGCGACCGCGGTGCTCGCCGCGGGCAAGAAGAACCAGGAGGTGCGCGCGCGCTTCGCCGGGCTCGTCGCGCCGCGCGACGTCGCCCCGCCGCCCCCCGCCGAGGCGAAGCCGAGCGTGACGCCACGGACGTCGTCCGGCTCGTCCACCTTGCGATGGGTCGGGCTGGGCGCGGCGGGCGCGGGCGTCGTCGGCCTCGGGCTCGGCACCGTGTTCGGCCTCCGGGCGAGCAGCCTCCAGGACGACGCGGCCTGCCCGGACAACCGGTGCCGCGACCAGGCCTCCGCGAGCACGCTGCGGGATGCACGTTCTTCGGGGAACCTCTCGACGGTCTTCTTCGTCGCGGGTGGGCTCCTCGCCGCGGGGGGGATCACCCTCTATCTCCTCGCGCCCGACGCGAGCGCGAGTGGCAAGGCGACCGCACCGCCGGCCCTCCGCGCCGCACGCATGACACCGCTGCCTTCGGGTGCGGCGATGATTTTCGAAGGCACGCTCTGAAGCGTGCGCTCGCTGGCGAGCGATCTACATTCGCCTCCATGAGGTACGTCCGACGTTGGCTCCTCGCAGGTGTGGTGGCGTCCCAGGCGGCGTGCGGGCGCGCGACCTTCGTCGTGCAGCAGTACCCCGGGCCGCCGCAGCCCGAAGGGGCCGTCGCCGTCCTCCGCGTGAACGGCAACGAGGACGTGCGCGTGCTCGAGCTCGACGACCGCGACGTGCGCGCCCCGCTCGATCGCGACGTGCGACTCCACATCGAGATGCTCCCTGCGCGGCACACCGTGGTCGTCGGAGCGATGGGCTTCGAGAACGATCCGCGGGCCGAGACGAGCGGGAAGCTCGCCTTCCGCGCACAGGCCGGCAAGGTCTACCGCGTCGCCATCGGCGAGTCGCCGAAGGACGCGCGCGTCTACGAGGTCGATCGCGCGAGCGACGCCGTGGTGCGCGAGGCGACGGAGCCGGCGCCTGCGCCGAGTCCTCAGGGCGTGAGCGGCGTTCCGACGCCCGCCCTGCCTTCCGCGTCGGGACAGTAGGGCTGCGCCGCGGTCTTCACCACACACGCGGTCGAGAGGTGAGCGTCGAGCGCGCGGTCTGGAACGCGGCGCTTCGCAGGGTCGGGCTCGGGATCGAGCAGCGAGTCGCAGATCCCGGCGCTCATCTTCCCCGTCGTCTCGTTCACGCGGGTCCACCCCTCGTCGGCATCGGCGCCGTCGAGCGCGATCACGCGGTCGGGCGCCGCCGCCCATCGGATCGACACGTTGACACGGTCGCCGGCCGGGACCGTGAACGTGCAGTCCGGCCGCACCTCGAGGAGCGTCGACTTCGCGAGGCAGGCCCTCTCGTCGAAGCACGGCGCGCCGCCGATCCCCCCGAAGACGCGCGCCTCCGCATAGTCGGAGAGGGCCGCCGCCTCCACCTCCGCGCTCCGGCAGACGCCGCCGACGCAGCTCTGGTTCGGGCCGCAGTCGCGGAAGTTGAAGCACGCCATGCGAAGCGCCATCGGGACGAGGAGCGTCCGTCCCTCGACGTACGAGACGATGGCGCGACGGAACACCTGCCCGGCGGCGGACGTCGATTTCCCTCCTCTCACCTCGATCGTGACGGGGCGATCGAGCGAGTCGTCGTCCTTCGGGATCACCGCGAGCGTCGTCGGGAAGAAGCGCGGCGTCCCCACGTCGTGCACGACGCGACTCACCTCGGAGCCGTTGGACGCGACGACGACGACCTCGAGGGTGTCGAGCTCCTTCGGGATCTCGGTCTCGGAGGAGATCGCAATGGTCAGCTGCGTCGCGCGGTCCTCCTTGCCGCACGCTGCCGTGAGCGACGCGAACGACGCGATCGCGAGCCCACCCGCGACGACTGTGCGGAACGCCTGTCTCATGGTCGGCTCCAGAAGCTCGCGGGCACGACGCGCGGCGCGAGGGTGCCCGGGGTGCTGCCTTGATAGTCGGTGGATTGCGTGAGGACGAGCGCCGTGGCCGTCACCGCGCCCGCGGCGAGGACCCCCGCGACGACCCAGACGAGCGGAAAGCCGCCTCCGCTCTTGCCGAGCGAGACGGTCATCGTCCGCGTCTCGTTCTCGGCGAGGACGAAGTCGATGACCTTCGACTCGGCCTCGCCGCGCCTGACGCGGAGGCGGTGCTCGCCGGCGGGGATGTCGGCTTCGAACCACCCGCGCCCCACGTCGCGGCCGTCGAGCTCGACGACGTCGCTGTCCTGATCGGGACGGACGCGGATCCGTCCGACCTTCACTTCGCGCTGGAGGGTGAACGCCGCCTCGACGTCCCCGCGCGCGCCGACGTCGACGCGCTTGGCCGCGGTACCGTAGCCCGGCGCGCGCACCGTCACCGTGTGCGACCCGACCTCCACCATCGTCTCGAGCGGCGCCTCGCCCACCTCGACACCGTCGACGAGGACGACGGCCCTGGCGGGCGGCGGAACGGGCGCGCGCACGACGAGCCTGCCGCGCCGGACGATGTCCTCGAGCTCGAAGCTCGCGGTCGACGTCTCGCCGGAAGCGACGCGGACGCTCTTCGTCGCCTCGACGTAGCCCGACTTCCTCGCGACGACGACGTGGTCCCCGACCTCGATGGCCAGTGGCTCGGCGAGCGGTGTCGTGCCGACGGGCTCGCCGTCGACGAGGAGCGCGGCGCCCTCCGGCGTGCTCGTCACGACCAGCTTCGAGACGAACGGCTCGAGCGCGGCGATGGTCTCGTTCACCGTCTTCACGTACGACTCGGGGAGCGGAGGGGTCCTCTTGGCGCCCTCGGCGAGGCTCGTTCGTAGCGCCGCGAGCGCTCGCACGTAGCGGCGCATCGTCTTGTCGCAGACCGCGACGTTGTAGAGGATGCGCGGGTCGTGCGAGAGCTCGTAGGCTCGCTCGAACTCGGCGCGGGCCCCGCGGTGATCTCCGTCCGCGAAGAGCGTGCTGCCGCGGTCGAACGCGCCGAGCGCGGCGCCCGAGAGCCCGTCGCGCACGCGGCGCGAGCTCGTCTTGGTCGCCTCCGGAGCGGCGAAGGCGTCGCCCGGGACGGCCGACGAGGCGAGCAGCGCGACGAAGGCGTAGCGACGGAGCACGGAGCGGCGGAACATGGCCATCAGTCGAGGAGCTTGATGCTCCGGATGTCGCGCACACGCGCGGGCGCGGCGGACGCAGACGCCGCAGGAGGAGGAGGCCGCGACGACGCGCTCGCGGAAGCCGGAGGCGTCGGAGCGACCGACGCGCTCGCCGTCATCGCGGGCTCGGCCGGTGCGCTGCTCGGCGGAGCCGGCTCCGCTCGCGGGGGCTGCGTCTCGGCACGTGCCGAGCCTGGCGGGGCCGAACCGGCGCGGAGCCCGAGCACGAGGACGGCCACGAACGCCAGCGCCACCGTCGCGCCGCCGAGGAGAGGGACCCAGCGCGAGCGCGGCCTCACCCTGCGGCTCGCGCGGAGCGGCCTCGCGCCGGACCCGCCCTTCGCCTTCTTCGCGACGGCCTCGGCGAGCGGCCGGGTCTCGTCGTCGACGAACGGGAGCAGCGCGGCGACGAGCGCCGGGACGCTCGGGATGCGATCGTCGGCGGCCTTCGCGAGGCAGCTCGCGAGCACGTCGTCGATCCCCTTGGGGAGGTCCGGCCGTAGCGCGGTGGCGCGCGGCGTGTCCCCCGTGAGGATCAGCGCGCAGAGCTCGGGGATCGACTCGGACGCGAACGGCACGACGCCCGTGAGCAGCTCGAAGAGCGTCACGCCGAGGCCCCAGACGTCCGTGCGCTCGTCGACGGAGCGTGCGTTGCGGAGCTGCTCGGGCGACATGTACTGGGGCGAGCCGAGGATGGTGTGCGGCGCCGTCAGGCTCGTCGACGCGACGCCGAGGTCGGTCGACACCCGCTTCGAGATCCCGAAGTCGAGCACCTTCACCATCGGCGCCGCGCCGTCCCCGGCCGCCTCCGCGAGGAAGAGGTTCGCCGGCTTCAGGTCGCGGTGGATGATGCCGCGCTCGTTCGCCTCGGCGATCGCCTCCGCCGCCTGGACGACGACGCGGACGGCCTCCTCGAGCTCGAGCCGTCCGCGCTCCTCGAGGAGCGCATCGAGCCCCTTGCCGACGAGGCGCTCCATCGTGATGTACGGGAGGCCCGCCTCGGTCGTCCCGACGTCGAAGATGCGCGTCGCGTGGCGGCTGGTGATGCTGGCGGCAGCCCGCGCCTCGCGGACGAACCGCGTGAGCGCGTCCGGCTCCTTCGCCAGGGAGGGCTTGAGCATCTTGATCGCGACCACGCGCTCGAGGTCGAGGTGGCGCCCTTCGAGCACGACTCCCATCCCGCCGGCGCCGAGCACGCCCGAGACGCGGATCCGGCCGCCGAGCAGATCGCCGACGCTCGGGATCCCCTCGAGTTCGGTCGTCGTCGGCTCGGACATCGAAGAACGGCTCCCCGCCGCCTCGACGAAGGTGCTGAGGGCGATCCGCAGCACGGTCGCCACGCCGAGGCCCCGCGTCCGAGGAGCTTCCGCGTGGAGGAGCGGGGCGTCAAGCAGGGCGCAGCTCACCGGGACCGTACCCCGGTCGGCCCTCGCGCGACGACCTGCGAGGCGCGGAGCACGGCCGCGCCGGGCCAAGCTTCGCGCGTCAGCACGACCTCGCGAACCTCGGCGCAGGACAAGGATGTCCGGTTCGGCGCGCACAGCCCCGCAAAGGCGATCGCTCGGCCCGAGCCCGCGACGAGGGAGCCTGCGAGCCTGGGCTGCTCGTCACCGTCGAAGCGGATCCAGAGCTCCACGAGCTCGTCCGGTTTCGCGCCGAGGTCCGTCGACCAGGTCACGGTACCGCGACCGTCGCGTCGATCGAACGTCATCGTCACGGCCGTCCCCTCGTCCGTGAACGCGAGCTCCTGGGCCAGAGGCGCAGCGGACGTGGCCGTGGCACGTTCTCGCGCGATCACGACGACGAGCGCCGCGGCGGCGGCCGCCCACCCGGCCCACTGGAGGGCCCGTGAAGGACGGCTCGTCTCCTGCCTTGCCTCGCGCTCTTCGTCGAGGACGACCACCTGGGAGCCCGCCGCGGTCGTGGTCCCCGGCGCGCCGTCGGTCCTCGGCTCCGAGGTCTCCGCACGGGCGCGCGCGTGAGCCTTCGCGCGTCGCGCCGCGAACGCCCGGGCCTCCGCTTCCACGCGATCGCGGGCGGCGGGCGGCATGCGCCCGGCGTCCGGCGTGAGCGCGAGGGCGGCGGCGGCAAGGACCGCTTCGCGCTCCTCGTCCGTGAGGTCGTCCGGATTCGCGTCGTCGCGTTCGCTCACGTCTCCTCCTCCACGGTCAGGGTCTTCTCGTCGGTCGGGTCTCCGCCGAAGAGCACTTCGCGGAGGCGGATCAGAGCACGTCGCGCGTGGGCCTTGACGGTGCCGAGCGGCATCCCGGTCTGCTCGGCGATCTCTTCGTGCGTCAGCCCCTCCCTCGTCGCGAGAGCGAGGACGCGCTGCTGGTCGGGCTTCAGCGTCCGGACCGCGCGATACACGAGCGCCGCCTCCGCGGCGCGCTCCGCGGGAGGCTCGTCGGAAGGGATCGTCTCGTCGAGAGGCTCCGTCCGGCCGCGTCGCCCGCGAGCGCGGAGCCGATCGACGAGCCGGCGGCGCGCGATCATCGCCACGAAGAGCGCCTCGGAGCCACGCGCTGGGTCGAAGCGATGGGCGCTCTCCCAGATCGCGACGAAGGCCTCCTGCACCGCGTCCTCCGCGTCGGCGTGGCCTTCGGAGAGCTTCCGTGCGAGCGACCAGACGAGGCGATCGTAGCGGTCGATGCACGAACGCACCGCGAACGGATCTCCGCTCGCGATGCGTGGCAAGAGCGGCGGGGCGCTCTGGACGGCCTCCTTCCTCTCGCTCAAGCGCGAGACCGTATCACGGATGGAGGCTGCCCCGCGCGCCCCGGGCCGGCGGGACGACGTGTCAGAGGGTCGGTACGAGGACCTTGTCGACGACGTGCACGATGCCGTTCTTGGTCACGATGTCCGTGACGGCGAGGTTCGCGTTCGTGTCGGTGCTGTCCTTGATCTTCGGCGGCGCGCCGGGGACGACGTTCAGGTTCTTGCCGGCCGCGGCCGTCGCGAGGTTGGTCGCCGCGGTCGCCTTCGACACGTCGCCCGACGTCGCGAAGCTCGGCAGCACGTGGTAGAGCAGCACGGTGCGGACCTGGGCCGGCGTGAGCGTCGCGACGACCCCGGAGGCCGCCGTGAACGCGTCGTTCGTCGGCGCGAAGACCGTGAACGGACCAGCCGTCTTCAGCGTATCGACCAGCGTCGGCATGTCGCCGCCGGGGTTGCTGGAGAGGGTGGTGACGAGGCTGCTCAGCACCGGGTAGGCCGCGGCTGCACCGACGATGTCCTGCGACGGGGGGATGAGGACGCTGTCGAGCACGTGGATGACGCCGTTCGAGGCGGCGACGTCGGCGGCGGTGACCTTGGCGCCCGGATCCGCGCCGGCGGCGGCGCCTGCGCTGAGGTCCTTCGTCGGGAAGATCGTGATCGCGCTGCCTGCCGTCGCGATGCGGACGCGGAGCTTACCTGCGCCGACGCCCGTCGCGAGCGTCTCCGAGCTCGTGAGCCCGCTCACGGCCGTCGAGGGCGCCCTGCCCGCGATGACGTGGAACTTCAGGATCTCACCGAGCGCTGCCGGGTCTGCGGCGTTGATCTTGTCGATTGTATCGAACGGCGTCTTCTTGAACGCATCGTCGGTCGGCGCGAGCACGGTGAAGGGACCTGCGCCCTTGAGGGTCTCGACGAGGCCCGCGCGAGTGACGGCGGCCGCGAGGTAGGTGAACTTCGCCTCGACGGCGGTGTCGACGATGTCCTTGGCGGCCGGCGCTGCATCCGGTGTCGTCCCCGACGAGCCGGAGGACGACGAGCTCGAGCTGGAGGCGCCACCGTCGCCGGGGGTCGCCGTCGTCGGCGTCGCATCGTCGTCGCCACAGGCGACCGCGAGCGGGAACAGCAGGACAAGAGCCGCCAAGAATCGCTGACGCATCATGAGAAGCCTCCTCGGTTGATGCTGGAGGGTTCGCCGGCCGCGGGATCTCGGATGCAGCGGCCGGACGATTTTCTCGTGGACCATGCGCCTTGCGAAGGCCGCGGCGTGACACTAGAGGAGCGGGTCCGGCCCTCATGTCGAACGAGCTCCGCGCCTCCGTCGCCGATCGCACGGGCCTCACGGCCGAATCGCTCGCGCGCGCCCAGACGGCCGAGCTCGATCCCCTCCCCTCCGTCCTCCCGCCGGAGGGCGTCCGCGTCGCACGGCTCGCGGAGATCGCAGCCGCGGCGCGGGCGACGCCGGTGCGCATCGACGTCGCGGGGGTTCGCGGATGCGCCGATGCCGCCGTCGTCGCGGCGCTCGCGCGGGAAGATGCCCGGCCCCTCGTCGCGGTGGCCGACGATCTCGACGGCGCGCGGCGGCTCGCCCAGGACGTACGGTTCCTCCTCGGTCCTACGTCCCCGGACGACGACGAGGAGGGCGGGACGGACGACGCGGCGGATGTGCTCGTCCTCGCCACGCCGGAGTCGTCGCCGTACGCCGACGTGAACCCCGACCGTCGGACGGCGATGAGCCGCATGGCGACGCTCGCGCATCTCGCCGCGGGACGAAGGTTCCGCGTGCTCGTGGTCGCGGCGAACGCGCTCGTCCGAAAGCTCGTCCCCCCGGAGGTCGTCCGCGCCTACACGCGGCGGATCGTCCAGGAGGAGGAGCTCGACCGTGACGGCATCGTCCGCGCGCTGTCGGAGTCCGGGTACCTCCGCGTGCCGGTCGTGGAGGACCCGGGCTCGTTCGCCGTCCGCGGCTCGCTCCTCGACGTGTGGCCGCCGGGCGCAGGAGGCCCCTCACGGGTCGAGCTCTACGGAGACCTCGTCCTCTCCATCAAGCCGTTCGACCCTTCCGCGCAGACGACGACGGCGAAGGACGCGCCCTCCGCGCGCGAGCTGTGGCTCCCGCCCGCGCGCGACGCGATCCTCTCGAAGGAGAACGTCGCCCGCGCGAAGGACCGCGTCTCCCAGCTCGCGGACATGATCGACTGGCCGACGACGAAGACGCGCGTCCTCGTCGAGGACGTCGTGCAGGGTCGCGCCTTCTTCGGAGCCGACGCGTTCCTCCCCGCGTACTACGACCACCTCACGCCGCTCGCGAGCTACCTCACCCCGGACACACGCGTCGTGCTCGCGGCGCCCGCGGCGCTGACCACGACCGTGCGCGAGGAGCTCGCACGCGCGGAGGAGGACGCGGCGGCGAGGACGAGCTCGCCTCATTTCCTCCCCGCCACGTTCTTCCGCGACGAGGCGGAGGTCGCCGCGGACCTCGCCGTCCGCGCGGTGGTCGTCCTCCACGCCGCGGCGATCGTCGGCGGCGAGTCCGAGGGGGTCGCGATCTACGAGACGGCCCCGGTCGGCCTCGATCCGCTTCATCTCGCCGCGCAAGGGCACGAGGACCTCACCCGAGCGGTGAAGACGGCGCGATCGACCAAAGGGCGCGCGAGCACGCTCCTGCCGGTCGCTCGGCGCATCCACCACTTCCGGGACAGCGGGCTCCGCGTCGTCCTCGCGGCCCGCGCGCAGACGCAGGCAGAGCGCCTCGCCGCGCTCCTCTCCCACCAGGGGGTGCGTTGCCGCGTCCGGCCGGGGGTGCTCGATCCCGCGTGGCTCGGCCGGCCGCGCACCGCCGAGGACGCGGACGCGGAGATCGTCACCGGCCCGCTCGCGCGCGGCGTCGTGATGCCTGGCGAGGGCTGGGTGCTCGTCACGGAAGAGGAGATCTTCGGCGGACGCGTGCATCGTGCACGCGATCGGAAGGCGCGCGACAACGCGCGGCCGTTCCTCGAAGATCTCCGGTCGCTGAACGTCGGCGACTACGTCGTCCACGTCGAGCACGGCATCGGCCGCTACCTCGGCCTCGTCCATCGCGAGGTCGCCGGCCTCACGGTCGACCTCCTCGTCGTCGAGTATGCGGGGACGGACAAGCTCTATCTCCCCGTCTACCGCCTCAACCAGATCCAGAAGTACTCGGGTGGCGAGAGCGGCGAGCCGAAGATCGACAGGCTCGGCGGTCTCACCTTCTCGAAGACGAAGGCGAGGGTCAAGAAGGCGGTCCGTCAGATGGCGGACGAGCTCCTCCGGCTCTACGCGGAGCGGCAGGCGCAAGCGGGTGATGCGATCGACCCGGCGGACGACGACTATCGCGCCTTCGAGGCGACCTTCCCCTTCGACGAGACCGAGGACCAGGCGCGCGCGATCGACGAGGTGAACAAGGACCTCGAGACCCCGCGCCCGATGGACCGCCTCGTCTGCGGCGACGTCGGCTTCGGGAAGACCGAGGTGGCCCTCCGCGCCGCCTTCCGTGTCGCGATGGCCGGCAAGCAGGTCGCCCTCCTCTGCCCGACCACGGTCCTCGCCCAGCAGCACTTCCGCACCTTCGAGACCCGCCTCGGGGACTACCCGATCACCGTCGCGAGCCTGAGCCGCTTCCAGTCGAAGAAAGAGCAGGACGAGACCCTCGCGAGACTGAAGGAGGGCAAGGTCGACGTCGTCATCGGCACGCACCGCCTCCTCTCGAAGGACGTGCACTTCAAGTCCCTCGGCCTCCTCGTCGTCGACGAGGAGCAGCGCTTCGGCGTCACGCACAAGGAGCGCATCAAGCAGCTCCGCGTGAACGTCGACGTCCTCACGCTGTCGGCGACGCCGATCCCGCGCACGCTCCAGATGGCCGTGAGCGGGATCCGCGACCTCTCCCTCATCACGACCCCGCCCGTGGACCGTCGGGCGGTCCGCACCGTCGTCACGCGCTACGACGACCAGGTCCTCAAGGAGGCGATCGGCCGTGAGCTCTCGCGCGGCGGCCAGGTGTTCTACGTGTACAACCGCATCGAGGGCCTCTACGAGAAGGCGCAGCGCCTCCACCAGCTCTTCCCCGACGCGCGCATCGCGGTGGGCCACGGGCAGATGGCGATGAAGGCCAAGCGGAGCGCGGCTGCGGCGGCTTCGCCCGACGGCGACTCGGACGCCGCCGCCAGCGCGCTCGAGAAGACGATGCTCGACTTCGTCGAAGGCCGCTACGACGTCCTCTGCGCGACGGCGATCGTCGAGAGCGGGCTCGACATCCCGCGCGCCAACACGATCATCATCGATCGCGCCGACCTCTTCGGCCTCGCCCAGCTCTACCAGCTCCGCGGACGCGTCGGCCGCTCGAAGGAGCGCGCCTACTGCTACCTCGTCGTCCCGCCGCCCAACGCGATGACCGACGAGGCGCGGGCGCGCATCGAGGCCCTCGAGCGCCACACCGAGCTCGGGAGCGGCTTCAAGATCGCGTCGCTCGACCTCGAGCTCCGCGGCGCGGGCGACCTCCTCGGCGCCGAACAGTCCGGTAACGTGGCGAGCGTCGGCCTCGACCTCTTCTGCAACATGCTCGACGAGGCCGTCCACGAGCTCCGCGGCGAGCCCGTCGCCCATGACGTCGACCCCGAGCTCTCCTTCGACGTCACGGCGCTCCTCCCCGAGGACTACGTCTCCGACGTCGGCGTGCGGCTCTCGCTCTACAAGCGCCTCGCGAGCGCCGTCGACGAGCAGGCCGTCGCCGAGCTCGGCGTCGAGATGGAGGACCGCTTCGGCCCCCCGCCGCCGGAGGCCGGGTGCCTCGTTCGCCTGATGACGCTGAAGTGCGAGCTCCGGAAGCTCAAGGTCCTCGGCTGCGAGGCGAACGCGAAGAGCGTCACGCTCCACCTCCGCGAGGACACGCCGCTCGATCCGAAGAAGATCCTCGATCTCGTGAAGCTCCCGAAGAGCCCCTGGAAGATCACGCCGGACATGCGGCTGACGCGCCGCTTCGATCTCGGAGCGCCCGTTCGCACGGGCACGATCGCGCGTCCCGCCCCGCCGCCCGTCTCGAACCGGGACGGCCTCGACAACGCCGAGGCCGTCCTCGGCGAGCTCGCGCAGTGCTGGAGAGACTGAGACGCCCGGCACGGCGCGCCTCGGTCAGGGCTCGGCGAGAGACACCTTGACTGACCGGCCTACGAGACCGTCGAGCTTCGCTTCGGACGACGAGATCTCGGCCTCCCCGAAGGCCATCCGTGACGAAGGCTCGAGCTCCGAAGAGAGGGTCGTCACCGTGGCGCCGAGGAGGAGCGTCTCCTCGTCGACGCGCGCGACGAGCCGCGCGCCCGGGGCGAGCGACCGAGTCTCGTGCGGCGGGACGGCGAAGCGGATGCGCACCTGGCCGCTCGCCACGAGCCTGAGCAGCGGCGTTCCTGGTCGCGCATAGGAGCCCGTGTCGGCGTACTTGGACACGACGGTGCCCTCGAAGGGCGCGCGCACCATGCTCTCGTCGATGGCGGCGCGTGCCTTCTTCGTGCGCGCGCGCGCGAGCTCGACGTCCTGGCCCGCCTGGACGAGCTCCTCCTCCGCCGCGACCCGGTTCGCGACGAGCGCCTCGAGCCGCCGGCGCCGCTCTTCGGCCGTCCGCTCCGCGACCTCGAAGGTACGCAGCTCCCGACGGAGCACCGGGCTCGAGATCGTCGCGAGGAGGTCGCCGGTGCGGACGTGCTGGCCGACGCGTGCGTGGAATGCCGCGATCGGGCCCTCGACCTTCGATGCGAGATCGGCGGACTCGGGCGCGACGATGACACCGACGAACGGCCGCGCCTTGTGAGACGGCGCGGGAGTGGGGACCCAGTGCGAGGAAGCCCGCATGGGGTGGGTCGGCGCAGCATCGGCAGTGACGTAGACGATCACAGTCGTACTCGAGACGAACGCCGCGAGGCCGAGCGCTACGAGCCACGGACCGCGACTCACGGACCACCTCGGCCCTGGCCGACCTCGTCGACCTGCGCGGCGACGAGCGCGGCGTATCCTCCGCGACACGCCATGAGCTCGTCATGCGTCCCCTGCTCGACGATGCGACCTCCCTCGACGAAGACGATCTGATCGGCGTTCTTGATCGTGCTCAGCCGATGCGCGACGACGATTCGCGTACAGCCGAGCGTCGAGAGATTCTCGAACACGCGCCGCTCCGTCTCGGCGTCGAGCGCGCTCGTCGCCTCGTCCAGGAGGATGAGCGGCGGCTTGCGGCAGAGCGCGCGCGCGAGCGCGAGTCGCTGCGCCTGACCACCCGAGATGCTCGTTCCGGCACCGGACGTCAGCAGCGTGTCGTAGCCGAGCGGCATCGCCTCGATGTCGTCGTGGATGCAGGCGAGCCTCGCGGCCTCGACGACATCGGCCTTGGCGATGAGCCGATCGCCGAGCGAGATGTTCGAGCGAATCGTCGTGCTGAACGTCGCGGGTCGCTGGATCACGACCCCGAGCTGGCGGCGCACGGCGCGCGCGTCGAGCGTACTCAGATCGATGCCGTCGTACTCGATCGCGCCGCCGGTCGGAGGGAAGAGGCCGAAGATCAGGCTCGCGAGCGTCGACTTTCCGGAGCCCGACGGACCGACGATCGCGACGAACTCGCCGGCTCGAACCCGTAGCGACACGTCCTCGACGACCACCGGGGACGTGCTCGTGTACCGGAAGCTGACGTTCCGCACGGCGAGCGCGCCCGATAGTCGCGCCGTCGGAGCCATCCGCTCGCCGGGCTGCTCGGGCTCCGCGCGCATCACGTCGTCGATGCGGTCGAAGAGCGTGGAGACGAGCTGCATCTGGGTCGCCGTCGCGATGAAGCTCGACACGGGCATGACGAACTGGGTCGCCAGGGCGACGCTCGCGAGCATCGCCCCGAGGCTCGTTTGCCCATCGAGAACGCTGCGCGTGCCGAGCGCGAGGAACACGATAGGCGCTCCCGTGCGAACGGTCGCGACGAGCGAGTCGCTCCAGCTCGAGACACGGCCGCGCCGAAGGGACGCGTTGAGGACGTCCACGTAGAGCGACGAAAACTGCTGCGCCGAGCGCAGCTCGACCCCCATCGACTTGAGCGTGTCCATGCCGGCGAGAGCCTCGACGATGAAACACTCCGCGAGGACCTGACGATACTGGACCTCGCCGAGCAGCTTCCGCTGCGCTCGCCAGGTCACGACCGCGACCACGACCTCGAGGAGGGCGATGCTCGCGGCGAGGACGCCGATCGCAGGCGCGATGACGAACAGCGCGACTCCGAAGAAGACCACGAGGACGCCGTCGAGCACGCTCGAGAGCGCGCTCACCGCGAGCGTCTCCCGGATCGTCTCGTTCGCGTGGACGCGCGCGAGCAGGTCGCCCGTGGGGCGCCCCTGGAAGAACGAGTAGGGCAGGCTCACGAGGTGCTCGAGAAAGCCGAGCGTGAGCCGCGAGTCGAGGTGGGTTCGGAGGTTCAGCAGGAGCCGCGCGCGGATCACCTGCGACGCGAAGAGCACGAGGAGCAGCCAGGCGAGCCCGACGCCGAGCACGAGGAGCATGTGACGGTCGTCCCGCGGGATCACGTGGTCGACCAGCCGTCCGCTCAGCGCCGGGAACAGCGCCACGAACGCCTGGACGAGGAGCGACGTGACGATCACGCGCCACCAGTCGTGCGACGACAAGAGCGCCTCACGGATGAAGCGCAGCACCGGGCGGCGGCGGGAGCCACCTCCGACGAACGCCTTCGTCTTGGTGATATTGATCGCGACCCCCGAGACGAGCCGAGAGGCCTCCTTCAGCGACACCTTGCGACTTCCGCACGCGGGGTCGACGATGTGAAGCCACATGGCGTCGATCCGGTCGAAGACGACATAGTGGTCGAGGCCCCAGTGGAGGATCGATCCGCGCTCGAGATACGCGAGCTCGTCGAGCTCGACCTGGACGGCCTGCGCGTCCAGGCCATGGCGCGCGGCGTGCTCGAGCATCGCGCGAAGGCTCACGCCGTCCCGGCCCACCCCGAGCTCCCGCTGGAGATCACCGAGCTCGACGCGTCGCCCGTGGAGCTCGAGGACCATGCACAGGCAGGCCGCGCCGCAGTCGCCGCCCGTCGTCTGGGCGACCCAGCGGATGTCGCGCTCGAGCAGGACGCCGAGCGAGGCGAGGGCGGGAAAGCGCTCCAGCAGCGCCACGTGTGTCATCGATGCCTCGCCATGGCCGATTGCCAGAGCGCCCGAAGGGATGGGAGCAGCGCGAGGACGATCGACTCCGAGCGCACGCGGACGTTCACGTTGCCGGTGAGCCCTTCGGAGAAGCGGAACACCTCGCCGCGTGAGGTGAACTCGGCGGGGAGCGTGCCGTGCACCAGGACCGACGGCCCATCGACGGGCACGGCGCTCGACAGGCCGAGGTAGCGGCGCACCTCCTCCGGACCGATCACCTCGGAGCCGACGCGGTCGACAACGAGGTTGATGTACTCGTACGGAGCACCGTCGAGCGAGAAGCGCACGATCTGGCCCTCGTGAAGGAGAGGGCGGTACCGGCCGGGGAGCACGGCGGTCAGGGTCGCACTCGAGCCGCTCGGCGCGATGCTCACCAACCGGTCCCCTGGCGTCACGTGCTGCTGGTGCTGCACGCGCACGTCGTTCACGATCCCGTCGATCGGTGACACGACCACGCGTTCGCGGAGAATGGCCGCGGCCTTGTCCCGGCGCGCGGCCAGGCCCGTCATGGCCTCCTTCACGGCGACGTTGCCGGGCTCACGCAGGAGCCGCACGAGGTTCGACTCGATCTCGCCGTCGATGCGTGAGAGCTCGGCGACCTCCTCGGCGTCATGCAGCCTCAGCAACGGCGCGTCGGCGCTGACCGCCTGTCCGGGCTCGACGACGACCGAGTCGACGATTCCGCCGCGCGTCACGGTGATCGTCCGCGCGCCGCGCAGCCGGACCACCGCGGGTCCCGACGCGTACTCGAACACGCGGAATGCGCAGGCGAAGCCCGTCATGAGGACGGCCGCGAAGAGGACGAGCCAGAAGAAGCTGTGCGCCCAGTCGTCCTCGATCCGGAGTAGGCGGCGGTTCGCGCCGGGCTCGTCCCGATGCGCGATCGCCTCGGGCCGGAAGATCTGGATGCCCTTTGGCTCGTCGGACGTTGCGCTCATCGGACGACGGACAGTGAGATGCGCCGCGGGGGACGCTGGCGATCCTGGACGAGGTCGTAGGGATGGGTCTCACCGGGCGGCGGAGCGCTGATGCAGCTCGGGTCGCCCCCGTAGAAGTCGCCGCCCGCGTAGTGCGCGATCGCGCGGCAGCCGAACCCGCAGTCCGCTTGATAGCCACAGCTGCCGCACTTGCCGCCGACGAGCTCGAGACGACGCCACTTCTCGAGCGACTCGTTGCCGGAAGCCCAAATCTCGGCAAGCCGCTGCGTTCGCAGGTCCCCGACGCTCTCGCTGCGGAAGAACTCGCAGGCCCCGACGGAGCCATCCTCCCAGATCACGCCGCGCACACTCCCGGCGCCGCAGCTCAGGGTCTTCGCGCGCTCGCCCACCCTCCACGCTCGACGCGCGTTCGTCTCGTCGATGTGCCCGGTGTAGCAAGGATAGGTGACCCAGAACTCGGGGTTCGCGCGCTCGAGCTCGCGAAGCCGCATCACCGCCGCGCGCACGTCGTCCGCCGACGGGACCTGAGCGAGCTCTTGCGTCGAGCGACCGGAGGGGATGTATCCGTGGAGCTTGAAGGCCCCAACGCCCTCGGCCTCGCAGAGCGCGAGGAGCGGCTCGAGGCAGTGCTTGTTGCTCGCCATGAAGGTGAACGCGACTTCCGTGTGAAACCCGCGCGCGCGGAGGATGCGCAGCCCTCGCAGCGAGCGGTCGAACGCGCCCTCGCCCCGGATGGCGTCGTGCTCGAGGCGGTCGCCGTCGAGGCTGACCTGCACATCGCGCACGCCGGCGTCCCAGAGCGCGTCCGCGTTGTCGGGACGGACGAGCGTCCCGTTCGTCGCCACCTTGATCTGGATCCCCCGCTGCGTGCCCCTTGCCGCGAGCTCCGTGAGCCACGGCACGGTAAAGACCTCACCGCCGAGGAAGACGAGCGCGAAGACCCCTGCGTCCGCTAGGCGGTCCATGAGCTCGAGCGCTTGCTCGCGCGTGAGCTCGTTCGCCCCGGCGCGCGGGGACTCTTCCGGCTCGTAGTTGTAGCAATGAGTGCACGTGAGGTTGCACCGCTTCGTCAGGTACCAGTTGATGACCGCAGGGGTGAGATCGAACGCGTTACTCATGGGTCCTCCTCGCGCGCTCACGCGGCCACCCTCGCAGCGCGCTGGATGAACGGCGTACAAGCGCAGGTAGGTGTCTCCATCTGGGCGCGCACGGCGGCGCGCCAGGACTCGAGGAAGCGACCGTCGTAGGAGCTCCCGTAACCGCGTCCTCCTTCGCAGCTGCCTACGGACCCGTCGTCGTAGACGAGGCCCACCTCGAACCCCTCGGAGCAGTCGAGCGGAGCGGACGGATCGCGCGAGCGCTCACGGCCGAGCGCTGCCCAGCTCGCGATGGACAACTTCACGCCCGTCCCGTCGAGGGAACGCTCGGCCACGCTGCACGCTGCCATCGCCTCAGGAGCGGAGAGTCCCGCGGTTGGGCCGGACAGGCGATGCCCGGGCTCGAGCACCGGCTGTAGCTTCACATGCGTGACGCCGACGCTCCGCGCGAGGTCGATGGTCCTCGGCAAATCGTCGAAGTTGAAGCGGTGTACGGCGATCGCGATCGTGATGGGAAGGCCACCGCGGCCGCAGCAGTCGATCGCGGCGCGCGCGCGCTCGAACGATCCGCTCCCACGCAGGCGGTCGTGCACGTCGGCGGACGCGCCGTCCACGCTGATCTGGAGCGACCCGAAGCCCGCCGCTCGAAGACGCCTCACGACGTCGTCGGTCACGCAGATGCCGTTCGTGCTGGTGACGACGGTGAGGCCGAGGCCGCGCGCGTAGCTCGCGAGCTCGAAGATGTCCTCGCGGAGCAGGGGTTCGGCGCCGGCGAACGACAGGAGGCAGACGTCCGCACGCGCGAGCTGATCGATGAGCGCTCGTCCCTGCTCCGTCGTGGGCTCTCCGCGCCTGTCACTCGGCCCCGTGACGCCGACATAACAGTGCTCGCAGCGGAGGTTGCAGCGCCGCGTGCACATCCAGGTGACGAAGACGGGGGCGTGGACGCTCATGGCGCCCACTCGATGAGGCCGTCGGCGACGCAGCGGTCGAAGAACGCGCGGCACTCGACGAGGAGCTCGTCGGCGAGCGCAGCGTCGCCGTCGGCAATGGCGCGCGCGATGTCGCGCTCGCTTCGGTCCCCGTCCACGAGGCGCACGATGGCGTCGGCGGTGGCATTGAAGCGGTAGACAGTCTGCTTCGCCGGATCATAGCCGACGGGATCCTCGGTGCGGAGCTTCAGGGCGCGGCTGCGTACGGGGACTCGGTCTGTGGCCTTGGACATGTCATCTCCTGAAATCGTCGTAACGTCGACGCGAGAAGGCGCGAACGCGGACGAGCGAGCCGCTCGTCCGCGCTCGCGCGACTCTTCACTTGACGCGGGCCCTGCTGGAGCTCGCGCAACTCACGATGTTCATCGCGACGTACTCGGGCGGCAGCGGGCGCAGGCGCTTCTGGACCTTCGGCGCATCGGCGTCGGCGTTCTGCGCGGTCTTCTCGACATTCTCGTTCTGGTTCATGTCCGTGCTCTCTTGTTGAAGTGGCGACGCACCGGCGCCTCGACGGACGGCGCGAGGGTCGCGTTCGTCGTCGGGCTCGGTCGCTGCCGCTGCAGGGAAAGGGTGCAGCTTCTGCGCCTGGCGACCGCGCTCGACCGGTCGCGCAGAGCGCGCCTCAAGTGACCGAAAGTACGCATTTCGGCCTCGCCTGCGCCCGGAGTCGCGGCGTGTCCCGGGTGGTCCGACGACGCGTGTCTTCGTCCTACGACGCATCACGTGACAGGGTCCACCGGAGCACTTCGTGCTCGCCGACAACCGGGGCACGGACAGCGCGGAGCTCCTCGATGCGCGAAGACCCGAGCGCGAACGAGCGAGCGCGTCGCTCGTCCGCGCTCGAGAGAGCTCACTTCACGCGAGCATTGCTGCTGCTCGCGCAGCTCACGATGTTCATCGCGACATACTCGGGCGGCAGCGGGCGCAGGCGCTTGCCGGCCCTCGGCGTCGCAGCATCCTCGGTCTTCGCAGTCTTCTCGACGTTCTCGTTCTGGTTCGGGTTCATGTCGGTGCTCTCGTGTTCCTGGGGCGGCGAACCGTCAGCGCGACGGACGACGCGAGGATCGCGTTCGTCGTCGGTCTTGGCCGCTGCCGTTCCGAGAGGGCTGGTGCAGCTTCTGCGCCGGGCGGGTGCGCACGGCGGAGCGGGGCGCGGTGCCCCTGAAGTGGCCGAAGGTAGGGTCGACGCGGTCCGCGCTTCGCCGGAGTTCGTAAACCTGGACGAGACACCGGCAGCGACAGTTTACGGCCGCACGGCTCGCTGACCTGGTCCGCCGCCGCACGGACCGTTCGTCGGCGCGGTTTGCGTCTGACAGAACGGCGAGCGCCCGAGGCCCGGATCTTCGCGTAGACTGGCCCGCATGGCGAGCGGAGCGACGAGAGCGGCGTTCGTGCTCGCATCGATCGCCTCGGCACTTCCGGCCTCCTCTTTCGCGGCGGAGGAGCCCATTCCGAAGGACGAGCCCGCGCCGCCGCCGCCGCGCGACTACTTCCTCGCGCCGCCCAAGCGCGGGACGTGGGCCCTGCTCGACGCGTACACCGCGGGGCTCCAGGCGAGCCTCGAGCACCGACACGTCATCGCGCGTGAGGACTACGCCGCGGTCACTCCGCGCCTGAACGCGCTCGGCTCACTGGGCTTCGGGGAGATCTCGGCGCACACGGACGTCCGCTTCCTCTTCTTCGCCGTCGGCGTGAGCGGAGGCTTCCGCCGCGTGTGGCGCACGTACGCCTTCGAGCCCGGGTTCGAGGGGACACGCGACGTGCGCACGGACATCGACGACCGGAAGGCGTTCACGACCGAGCACTGGGGCTACGGCGAGGCGCGCGTCAGGATGGCTCTTCCCGTGCACGACAACGTGCTCTTCGTGGGCAACGCCGCCGCACGCTACGAGGACTGCCCCGACAACTCGTACGACTGGCTGCACACGACGATGCACGACCGCGGCGTGCTCTTCCGCTACGACGCGACCGTCTTCTTCAAGAGTCCGGGCTTCGGCGCGATCGGGCCGACGGCCCGCGTGATGGATCTCCCGCGCGCGAACGGACGCGAGCTCGAGGCGGCCGGCGGCTTCACGTTCGGGCGACGGCTCGGCCTCCTGCCGAACGACATCTTCCTCGCGAACGTCCTCGCGCGCCCGGGCGACGCGTCGTTCGGCTTCCAGATCCTCCGGATGCCGGTCTACGCGCTCCTCGTGTACCGCGTGCAAGTCGCGCTCTGATCCGCCCGCGCGCGACGCCGCTCGCACCGCGCGCGCTGGCCGACGTTGGATCCAAGCCCTACTCACCCTCGGTGACTCGCTCCCCTTCCGCGTCTGCACTGTCGTTCCTCCCGGAGGACGTCCGCGCCCGCACACGCATGCTCACCGAAGGCCCTCCGAAGGAGCGCCCCTACGTCCTCTACTGGATGCGCGTCGCCGTACGCGACCACGAGAACCCCGCACTCGACGCGGCGGTCGCCGCCGCCAACGCGCTCGACGTGCCGGTGCTCGTCTACCACGCGGTGTCGGAGCGCTATCCGTTCGCCTCCGACCGACATCACACCTTCATCCTCGAGGGCGCCCGTGACTGCGCGCGCGGTCTCGGGCGGCGGGGGATCGCCTACGCGCTGCACGTCGAGCGCCCGGGGGCTCGGGGGCCCTTCCTGCGTCTGCTCGCCGAGGAGGCGGCCCTGGTGGTCACCGAGGACGCCCCCGTCCCGCCGCTCGCCGAGTGGACGACGGGGCTCGCCGTGCACCTCGCCAAGAAGGGCGTAGCGCTCCTCGCTGTGGATGCCTCGTGCGTCGTCCCGATGCCGCTCGTGCTGAAGCGCTACGACCGTGCCTTCGCCTTCCGCCGAGACTCGAGGCGAATGGCGTCGGCGTCGCTCGCGCGTCCTTGGCAGGACGTCGAACCCACGCGCCCGCCGTCCGTGCCTACGCTTCCGTTCGAGCCGGTCGCGGCAGAGGAGCTCGACGAGCGCCGCATCGCGCGCCTCGTGGCCGACTGCGCCATCGATCACGCGGTCGGCCCCGTACGCGAGCTCCGCGGAGGATCCGTGGCAGGCTACGCCCGGTGGGAGGCGTTCCGCGCCGCCGGTCTCGCGAAGTACGCGGCGCGTCGTAACGACGCGTCGATCGACGGGACGAGCCGCCTCTCCCCATGGCTCCACTACGGGCACGTCTCGCCGCTCCGCATCGCGCGCGAGGCAGCCCAATCCTCGGGAGCCGGCGCCGACAAGTTCCTGGACGAGCTCCTCATCTGGCGGGAGGTCGCCTGGCACTTCGCCGCCCACACGCCGGATCTCGAGTCGCTCGACGCGCTCCCGGACTGGGCGCGCAGGGCCCTCGACGCCCACGCCGAGGACGCACGGGAGGTGCTCTCCCTCGAGCGTCTCGAGCGCGGCCGCACCGGCGACGCGCTGTGGGATCTCGCGCAGCGCTCGCTCGTCGCCCACGGAGAGCTCCACAACAACGTGCGGATGACCTGGGGCAAGGCAGTACCCGGCTGGACGGCGACGCCCGAGGACGCGCGCCTCACGCTCGTCACGCTGAACCACCGCTACGCGCTCGACGGCCGCGACCCGTCCTCGTATGGCGGGCTCTACTGGTGCCTCGGGCTCTTCGACCGGCCGTTCACGCCCGAGCAGCCCGTGCTCGGGACCATCCGAGCGCGCCCCACGTCGGTGCACGCCGCACGCCTCGACCAGGAAGCGTACGCCGCGCGTGCTCGGCGTCCGACGCGCCGCATCGGGCGCGTCGCGGTGGTGGGGGCCGGCGTCGCTGGGCTCGCCTGCGCCCGCACGCTCCTCGATCACAACGTCGACGTCGTGGTCTTCGACAAGGGCCGGGCGCCGGGCGGCAGGCTCGCGAGCCGGCGCACACCGGAGCTCGCGGCCGATCTCGGAGCGCAGTACTTCACGGTGCAGGATGCACGGTTCGGACGACTCGTCGCCTCGTGGCGCGAAGACGGTGTGGTCGCGCCGTGGGCAGGCCGGATCCGCGCCGTGGGCACCCGCGGCGGAGCGCTCGTCGAAACAGAGCCACTGGAGCGCTTCGTGGGCACGCCGAGCATGAGCGCGCTCACGCGCCACCTCGCGCGTGATGTGGAGGTGCGCGCCAGCCAGCGCGTCGACCTCGTCGAGCGACAGGGCACGACGTTCGTTCTCCGGGGAACCGTGGCTCCCGCGGGGACGACGCTCGGCCCAGCCGACGCATCGACGCAGGAGCCGCTCCGCGACCTCGGCGCCTTCGACGTGGTCATCCTCTGCCTCCCGCCGGCGCAGGCGCGCGCGCTCCTCGAAGGCGTGAGCAAGCCACTCTCGGCGCAGCTGGACCAGGTCGAGCTCGTCCCGACCATCGCACTGGCGTTCGTCGCGGACGACGACAGCTACCGCGAAGCCTCCTTCGACGGGCTCTTCGTCGGCCGCGACGGCGACCCGGACCGCGTCATCGCCTGGATTGCGCGCGACTCGAGCAAGCCGATGCGTCCCGATCTCGACGTCTGGCTCGTGCACGCCGCGTCCGAGTGGTCGAGCGCCCTCCTCGGCGCCCCTGCCGAGCAGCTCGAGCGCCTCCTCCTCGACGACTTCGCGCGCGTGCTCGGGATCGGCTCGGTTCGTGCCAAGGCAAGGGCGCTCCAGAGGTGGCGATTCGCGCTCGCGCCATCTCCCCTCGAACGCCCCGTCTTCGACGACGAAGCGCAGATCGGCGTCGGCGGGGATTGGACCGCCGGTGGACGCGTGGAGGGCGCATTCCTCTCCGGCGTCGCGCTCGCCGGGCGCGTGCTGGGCCTACCCGAGCCGGTGTGAGGCCCGAAGGTGCCCTCCGAGAGCGAGCGCCTCACGCGTCCTTCCGTCGGAGCTTGAAGCCGCTCGTCCTCTCGGCCCAGCTCCAGAGGCGCGCGCGCTCCTCGGGCGTGTCCGAGCGCCGGGTCGAGGCGAAGCGATGCACGGGGCGCGCGCGGCGATCATGCCAGAAGAGGCCGCCCTCGCGAAGGCACGCGTCGTCCGCCGCAAGCCACACGAGCGTGTCGGCGCCGTCGGCAGGCGTGCGGAGGAGAGGTCCGAGGACGCGCCGAAAGGTCGGCAGCGAACGGGCGAGCCCCGGCGTGTCCGCCCAGCCCGGATGCATCGCGTGGACGAACACGCGCTCGCCCGAGAGCCGCGACGCCCACAGCGCGGCGAGCGTCACCTGCGCGCGCTTCGCGCGAGCGTAAGCGACCGTGCCGTCGTACTCCTCCGAAGACATCTCGAGATGCGCGACCGAGAGCGGCTCGCTGTACATGCCTCCCGAGGAGACCCAGAGCACGCGCGACGGCGCGGCCGCCCGGAGGGCGGGCAGGAGGAGACCCGTGAGGAGGAACGGCCCGACGACCTGGCTCGCCACCGTGAGCTCGAGGCCCTCGGGGCTCGTGTGTCGCACGTCGTCGAGCGCTCCGGCGTTGTGGACGAGGACGTCGATCGCCTCGTGCCGCTGGAGGAGCACCTCCGCGGCGCTTCGGACCGCGGCGAGATCGCCCGTGTCCACCTCGACGACGCCGACGCGCGCGCCGCGATGCGCCGAGAGCTCGGCACGTACCGCGGCGGCCTTGGCCGGGTTCCGCGCGAGGATCTCGAGGGAAGCGCCCATGCGCACGAACGCGCGCGCGGCCTCGAGGCCCAGCCCCGACGTCGCGCCCGACATCACGATCACGCGGCCTGCGAGGCTCTCGCCTTCGAGCTCGCACCAGTGGTCGACCCGACGGCGAAGCGCCGAGCCGACGCGCGTGTAGCCGCCGACGACGCCCCAGTCGAGGGCCGCATCGAGGCCGTCGGCGACGCGGCTCATCGAGCGACCGCTGTGCCCCGGAGCGCGCGACGCAGCCCGGCTGCACCACGGTCTCCGATGCGCGCGAACGCCACGCGGAGGAGCGGGTCGAACAGCCCGAGCGGCCCGCGGAGCGTGAGCTTCGCGTCGTAGGTGACGATCGATCCGCTCCCGGAGGGTTCCACCTCGATCTCGTCGATCGACGCGAGGAGCGCCGTGCTCGCGACCAGGCGGATCCGGCGCGGCGCGTCGTACTCCGTGACCTCGTAGCGCATCACGCTGGTGCCCCCGGCCACGACCGTCAAATCGTAGGCGGCCCCGAGCCCGGGACCGTTGCCGGCGACGCGGACCGCGCGCTTCACCCCTGGATCCCACTCCGCAAAGCGCGTGACGTCGGCGAGGTACGCGAAGGCCGCTTCGGGCGACAGCGGAGCGGCGATCTTCGTGACGTAGCGTGCCATGGGGATTTCACCGGGCCAGAGCGGCGCCCGATCCGTCGCTCTGGCGGAGCGACGCTAGCACACACGTCGCGCGCCGGACCGCAGGCCGCACCGCACGCCGAGGCCGCGAGCCCTGACGTCAATGGAGGAGCACGCCCACCATGAGCGAGAGCGGCACGATGTACTGGCTCGACGGTCGCCGGTCGACCGGCTCGTAGCGAGCACCGGCACCTGGCTGCAGCTCGAACATCGGGATGTCGGCGCGTACGGAGGCCGTGAGCGCGAGGCGATGGGTACGGAGCGCCTCGACGCCGACCTCGGCGTAGGTGCCGAGCCCGGTGGTCGAGAGGCTCCGTGAATCGTTCTCGTGTTCGAGCTTGTAGACGAGGAGCGCGAGCCCAGCTCCCGCGAACGGCGCGACGTCGCCGTCGCCGAAGTAGTAGTGGGCGCCGACGCCGGCCGCGAAGTGCTTGAGGATGGTCGTGGATCCTGCGCCGATGCCTCCGCGCGCCTGCGCATCGATGCCCAGGCGACGGGCACGGTAGTGGATGGACACCGACGCGCCCGGCGCTGCGGTGGTCGCGGCGCCGACGACGGGGAGCGCGCCGAGAAGGCCCGCCTTGATCCCGAGCTGCCCCGCCTTGACCTTCGGGGACCGGGACTCGCCGCCGACCACGTTGTCGACCTCCTGGGTGTCCTCGACGGCGCGACGCTCGACGACGGCCTCGGCTAGCCGAGGCGCGGCCGTCGGCACCTCGTCGAGTCCGTTCACGAAGATGTGCCTGTCGGCGCCCGGACCGTCCGAAGACGAGAGCGACATCAGGATGCGTCCACCAAGCCGGCCCAGGCGAAGCTGCCGAGGCGCGACGTCTCCGCGGCGCGCGAGCTCGTGACAGACCACGTCGGCGCTCGTCTGGGCCTCGAGATCGTCGATCCCCGGATGGGCGCCGAGGGTGCATCCTGACCCGCTCTCGTCGGCGAGCGCGTGCTCCGCGACGAGGAGGAGGGCGAGCGCGAGGACCGCGCACACACCGCATCGACTCGCTCCTCTCACCCAGCGCGCACGTACCGCTTCCAGACCGAACATGGAGTCCTCCTTGTCGAAGCCAAGCGAGCGTGGTGACGCCCGAGGTGCCGGCGGACCAGCAACGCCCATACCGCGGCGGCGAACGCCGCCCCTCGAGCACCGAAGGGATACGGCAGCGCGAACCGACGGAGTTACGCGCCATTCACGAGCCGGCGCCGTGACAGACCGGTCCTGCCGTGCGAACGAACGTGCGCGCTGACCCGGCCAGCCCCGTCTTCTGCCAGCCACACCACGACCCCGACGTCGCGAAGCGCGGAGACTGCGTGAGTCAGTCCGCGCTCGACCACTCCCAGAAGACGGCCGGACCGCCGCCGAGCCGCGTCCCGCCGACCACGCCGACACCCGATACCACCCGCGGCGTGTTGATGAAGAGGACGGCCCCTTCGACCTCCGCGTCGCTCTGCCCGATCGTCGGCGGACGCGCCGTGACGCGCAGCCGGCGCGTGCCGTCCTTCGCGTACCGCTCGGCCTCGAGGTCCTGGAACCGTCCGTACGAGAAGCGCGATGCGTAAGGGTCGGCGAACGTGTTCATGCGATCGAGGAACGCGAGGTGCGGGAGGTTCGCGCTCATGTACGCGGTCTGACGGAGCTGCGGGATCTGCGGGAGCTGCGTCGTCGAGCCGGGCGGCAGATCCGGCCGCGCGAGCACGCGCACGCGCCCGCCGTTCTCGATCGAGAGGGCCTCGAAGAGGCCGTCGGCAGCCCCCGAGAACGCGACCTTCTGCTTGCCCAGCACGCCGACCATGTGGGCGTAGACCCAGGTGTTCGGTTCCTTCGCGTCAGGGCGGGTCGCGACGTCACGGAGCGCCGCGGGGTGAGGCTCGCGGCGGAAATGCAGATCGAGCATCGGCCCCGCGTCCGTCACCCGGATCTCGCCGTACGCGAGGCGGTGCTCGTTTCCGCCGACGAGGAGCCCGCCGTCGAGGCACACGAGCTGGCCCGAGAGGACGCGACGCTCGCCGAAGCGCTCGACGTGCACCTCGCCGCGCGCCCAGAGATCCAGGGGTCTCTGCATGACGTGGATCGCGTTCGGCATGCGCACGACGAGGTCGAGGGTCTTCTCGGCCTCGGCGGGCTTCGCGTCCTCCGTGCGCGCGGGCCGCGCCGGCACCGGGAGCTTTCCGACCTCGACGCCCGGTCCGACGTCCAGCACGTCACCGAGGCTCAGCACCTCCTGCTGCACGGCGCGCGGCTGCCGGTCGGGGCTGACGATGTCGAGCGAACGCACGTCGACCTCGACGCGGCGCACGGTCGCCCCGAGCGCGGCGCGGACGTCGATCTCCGCGGTGGCGGCCGCGCGCGGCGCGTCGAGCTCGCCGAAGGTCCCGCCGCTCACGAGGACCTTGTCGAGCGAAGCGTGGAGCTCGACGTCCCGCGTGCGGACGGCGTAGGCGCCGCGCGCGACGAGCTTTCGGTCCGCGACGTCGCGATCGGACTCGTGGGCCTCGAGCGTCTCGATCGCGAGACGGTCACCGTCCCCCGCGAGCCGCAGCGCGACGTCGTGGAGGCGGCGCGAGGTGCCGGGGATGCGCAGCGCCGCGTGGTGCAGCGCGAGCGGCCCCTTCAGCCCGAGGTCACGGAGCTTCCGGCCGTCCGGCGCGATCATGATCGTCGCGTCCGCCGAGAGCGCGGCGTCGAGCGTGCCCTCGGGGCGGAGATCCCTGGTGCGCGCGGTGGCAGGGAGGAGCGACGCGAGCGCCACCTTGTCCGCCTCGAGCGACGCGCGCACCTTGACGTCGCCGCCCGCGGACCGCGCCGCGAGGACGTCGCGCACGGACGTCTCGGCGCGGAGCCGGACGGCCTCGTTCACGACGAGCGCGAGATCCGCCTTCTCGGGCGTTCCGTGCACGTCGAGGACGACGGTGCCCTTGGCGCCCGCGAGGGTCTCGTAGCCGGCATATCCGAGGTGGAGCGCGAGATCAGGCTCGCGCGCACGCCCTCCGAGAACGAGGCGCCCGCCGAACGTCCCCGGCACGCCGTCGAGATCGGGCAAGAGCGTCGCCCAGGTCGCCATCGGCGCCTCGGGGACGACGAGCGTTCCCTCGAGCGCGGGGTCGGCGTCGCGGAGCTTCCCTTCTCTCGCTTTGGTCAGGAGCCCGCGGCCGCCGAGCGCCGCGGTGACGCCTCCCTCGACGACGCGGACGTCACGCACGCGGGTCGCGAGCTCGACCCGGGTCTTGCCCTCGTCGATCGTCACGCCGACGTCGGCCGAGGCCAGCCCCATCGGGCCCTTCCTCAGGTCACGGAGCGCCAGCGCGATCTCCGCCGTGACGTCGGCGCGCGTGCCGCGTGCGTGGATCGAGCCGCGCACGGCGCCGTCGAGCTCGCCACGCTTGTCCGCCGGGATCGGCAGCGCGGCGAGGCGCGTCTCCGGGATCTCGACGTCGAGGCCCCACACGAGCGGCGCGACGCCCAGCGTGGCCACCGGTCCCATCGCGTCGGCGCGGGCGCGCACCGTGGTCGGGGGCACGCCGTCCGTCGGCTTCGCGTCGACGTCGATCTCCACGTGCGTCCGCGCTGCGGTCCCGTTCACACGAGCACGGAGCGCGACCCTGGCGCCCTCGGGCAGCTTCGAGCGCGCGGGCTCGCGGAGGAGCGGCGCGAGCGATCGCACCGAACGCTCCGGCACGTCGAGCGTGAACGCGATCGGCCCGACGCGCCCCGGCTGGGCGCCGTGCAGATCTGCCTTCGCCAGCTCCTCGCCCGAGGGGAGGACGAGCGCGACGGTCCCGTCGATGCGGCCCGCCTTCGCCTTCGCGCGCACGCGGAGCGTCGCCGCCCGGACGCGCGGCGTCGACTCGGGATCGTCGAGCGCCACGTCGAGCGCGACGTCGGCGTCCGGCGCCTTGGGGTCCCCGCGGAGGCTGACGTGACCGTCGGCGCGACCCGCGACGGGCAGCTCCTTGCCGCGGAGCCGGCCGATCTCCGCGAGGGAGACAGAGCGAACGTCGAGATCCGCCACCACGTCGCGCGGAGCGAGCTTCCCCTGCTCGTCGCGCGCGAGCTGGACCGACGCCGTCCCGCGGACGCTGCCGCCTGCCGCGCGCACGTCGATGTCCTTCACGTCGACCGCGAGGCCACGCGCGTCCTTGTCGTCGAGCGAGCCGCGAACGTGCGCACGAACGGGCCTCCCGACGGCGATCGCGGCGAGCGCCGGCGGCGGCTTCCTCCCCATCACGGCAAGCGCCCGCGAGAGCTCGCGGGTGTCCGCCGTGAGCGCGAGCTCGGCGTCGACGACCTTCCCCTCGATCGCGTACGAGCCCGTCGCGTGCGCCTCCTGGCCCGCGGCCTTCACGTCGAGGCGCGTGATCGTGACGATGCCCTTCGCGAGGCTCGCGCGGAGCGCCAGATCTTCGATCGCGGCGGTCCGCACATGGACGTCCTTCGCGTCGACCTCGGCCTCCAGCGCGGCGCGCTCCTTCGTCGTGCCGCGGCCCTTCACGTGGACTCTCACGCTCGCGACGCGGATCGGAGGCGGGCCGTCCTCGCGCGCGGCGAGCACGCGCGTCAGGTCGAGGCCGTCGGTCGAGAGCTTCGCGTCGTACCCGAGCGCTTCCTGATCCCGCAGGTCGACCGTGGCTGCGAGCTTCACCGCGCCGCCGGCGCTGGTCACGTCGACCTCCACCTTCGTCGCGTCACGCGGCCCGTCCACATGCGCGTCGATCACGACGTCGCTCGCGAGGACGGGCTTGCCGGCGAGCGCGTTCACGTCGACGGCGCGGACGGTGGCACGCGTCAGCGCCGCGCTCCGGAGCGCGGCCGGATCGGGATCGCGCGGCCGGAGCACGTCGACCCGAAGCGAGGCGATCGAGAGCGCCGCGAGCTCGAGCCCCTCGGCAGAGGCGCGGAGCGTCTCCGGATCGAGATCGAGGGCGACGCTCGGGATCGACACCCGTCGCTCGACGGCCGAGACGCCTTCACGGACGAGACGGAGGGTGCTCGACGTCGGACCGAGCGTCACCTTCCCGCGGCCGCCGTCCCCGAGGTCGATCGACACCTTCGTCGCGAGGTCCTGAACCGCGAGCTCGAGCGCGGGCTCCTTCCGCACGCTCGTCAGGCGCGGCAGGCCGAGGGTGAGCTCGGAGCGGACGGCCCCCGTGACCGGCCTCGCCTCGACGTCGCCGGTAAGGGTGACGCCGGTGACCGTCAGCGTGCTCCCGTCCTCGCGCGTGAGGCTCAGGTTCACGTCGCGCACCGCGAGCTTGCGGACGGCGACGAGCTCCCGCTTCTTCGGCGCCTCGCTGGGCGGCGGCTCGGCCGAGGGCTTTGCGATCCCCGTCAGGTTCGTGGTGCCGTCCGCCTTCGCGCGGACCGTCACGTCGACCTTCGTGACCGTCGCCTCCTCGAGGTCGATCTTCCCGCCCGCGAGCGCGAGGAGACGAGGCGAGACGTACGCTCGCTCGACGCGGATGGCCGTCGCGCCGTCGTTCCCGGCGATGACGAGCTCCTCCAGCGTGATGCCGCTCGCGAGCGAGAAGCGAAGAGCGCCGAGCGTCACGTTGGTCGTGACGCGGTCGCGGAGGCGCGCCTCGACGCGCGCGCGGAGCATCTCTTGCCCCGGTCCGGTGTGGAGGAAGCCCACGAGGAGGACGAGGACCGCGACGAGGACGCCGACGGCGATCGCGACGCCCCGGAGGACGCGGCGCGCGCGCGATCGCCCTCCGGTCGTCTTCTTCGCCATCAGAACGCCTCCCCGATGCGGGCGAGCACGAGGAATCGCTGCTCGCCGACCTCTCCATCCTTCACGATCTGCGTCGCGAGGTCGACTGCGAGCGGCACGTACCAGAGGCGGAGCCGCGGCCCGATGCCCGCGGCGACGTTCACCCCCGTCGCGAACGGGTTCGCGCGCCGCCCCGCGCCGCCCGCGTCGACGAACACGGCGAAGCCGGCTTGTTTGAGCGCAGGCAGGTAGCGTAGCTCCGCGGTGAGCTCGGTGAGCGAGAGCCCGCCCACGACCTCGGGACGATCGACCCCCGGCGCCACGGGCGACAGCCGGTCGCGCCCCGTGCCGCGGAAGCCGAACGGTCCGCCGCCGAAGAGGCGCGGCCCGAGCGGTACGCCGGAGTCGTCCCAGCCGAAGACCCAGCCCCCCGACGCGCGAAGCGCGAGCGAGAAGCTCGTGGTGATCCCGACGTACGCGCGCGCCTCGGTCGCGACGACCAGATAGCGGTTCGTGGCGAGGGGGCCGCCGGGGCTCGCGGTGCCGCGGAGCGCGAAGAAGACACCACGCGAAGGCTCGATGACGTCGTTCCGCCCGTCGAACACGAGCGCGGCGCTCGCCTCCGCGCCGCGGTAGACGTCGCTCCGCGCGAGAGCGAACGCCTGACGCGTGGGCTCGTCGAACGCCCCGAAGTCGGCTTGTCCGGCGAGCCGGAACCCGACGTCGCCCTCGACGAACAGGCCGCGCGCGATCGTGACGCGGAGGCCGGGACCGGCGAAGAGCTCGCGGAGGTGGAACCCTGGGTAGAGCACGTCGCGGAAGCGCACCGACAGCCGAGCGTCGCCGAGCCGGCCGATGGCGCCAGGGCGGGTGTATCTCGCGAGCGCATCACCGTAGACTCCGCCCGGCGTGTCCGTGTCGTCGCTCCAGAGGTAGCCGTAGCCGGCGCGCGCGCGGAACGTGAGGTGGTGCTGCGAGCCGAGGGCGTTCCGAAGCTGGAGCTCGGCCCCGGCCGTGACGTCGCCGCGCGTCGGGTCCGCCTCGACCGTGCCGCGGAGACGCACGCGCGCGCTCGGCGCCTCGTCGACGTGGACGACGAGGTCGATCGCGTCGGGCAGCGCGCGCGGGCGGAGCGACCCGTCGTCCGTGACGCGCTCGGGCTCGATGACGCCGCCCGTGTCGGGCACGTCGCCCACGTACGTCTCGACGTCGGCGGTCGACTCGACGACCGCGCCCGCGAACGCGCCCGTGTCGAGCAGATCGAGCTCGGCCTTCTCCTTCGCCGTGAGCGAGTACGCGTCGCCTTCGTGGAGCCCGAGGCGCTCCTCGATGTCGGCTGTCGCGACCTTCCGGTTGCCCTCGACGCGGACCTTTCCCACACGCGTCCTCGGTCCGGGATCGGCGAAGTAGACGATGCTCACAGTGCGCGCGGCGCGATCGACGTAGGTGCGGACGTAGACGCGCGCATGCCCGAAGCCGGCGCGCTGGAGCACGGCCGCCATGTCGTACCGCACGACGCGCATGACCTCGAGGTCGTAGCGATCCCCGGCGTGCGCGGGGACGAGCGCTCGAGCGGCGTCCTCCGCCTCCTGAGGAGCGCCTGTGACACGGACCTCGGCGAGCGCGTACCTCGGGCCCGCGGCGAAGGTGATCGTGAGGTCGACCTTCTGCGCCTTCTCGTCGACCCGGACCCGCGGCTCGTCGACGACCGCGTCGAAGTACCCGAGCGACTGCAGGTACGTGAGGACGCGCCGTCGGTCTTCGGCGACGCGGAACGGGTTGTAGAAGCGATCCGTGTAGAGCGCGCTGCCTGGGCGAGACCCGAGCTTCGGGTAGAGCGGCGCGAAGTCGACGTCGGGCTTCGCCTCGCCCTCGCGAGGCGACAGCGTCACCTTGTCGACGCGGAGATCCGTCTCGCCGACGAGCTTCGGCGCGCGCGTCTGGGTGCAGCCCACGGTCGCGACGACGAGGCCGACCGTGAGCACGCGGCACATGGTCCGCGCCGCGCGCGAGGCGAGGACGCTGGAGAAGGCGCGGAGGATGTCGAAGAGGAAGCGCACGAGACGATGGTCGTTCGCGCGATTCGACAGGAGGTCGGGCCCGCACGCAAGCTTCGCCGGTCTCGAGCCGCTCCTTGCCCTAGCCGCCCAGCCTCACGGGGGACCCGTCCACCTTCACCCGGAAGAGCACGTAGGGCCGCTGGCGCATGTCGCGACCGCGGAACCTCGCCTGGCGATGGAGCTGGTTCGCCGTGACGTAGAGGTAGCCGTCTCCAGCGAGCGACAGCGTGTCGGGCCAGAGCGCGCGCGTGTCTGCGGCGATCGTCTCGAGGGTGCCGTCGGGCCTGCGTCGGAGGATGGCGTTGGCCTCGTACGCCGTCAGGTACACGTTGCCTTCCGCGTCCGACTCGAGCCCGTCGGAGGCTCCCTTCTCGCCGAGGTCCTTCACGGCCTTCGCGACGGCCGCCTCGGAGGCGCTCGGGTCCGCGAGCAGGTCGGTGGGGACGGCGTAGAGGTGACGGCTCGCGAGCGGGCAGTAGAAGAGCGTCTTTCCGTCGCCGGAGATCGCGACGCCGTCGGCGCCCATGCCGAGCTGCATCGTGCGCCCCTCGACGAGGGGCCTGAACGCCGGATCCGCCTTCGTGCTCGGGTGGTCGTGGAGCTTCCGCCAGCTCTTGCCGGAGTCGAGATCGACGACGATGATCCCGTTCGGCCCCTTGTCCGCGGAGTCGGTGATGTAGGCGATGCCGCCCTTGCCGCGCGTCGGATCGAAGCGGACGTCGTTCACGTAGCTCGTCGCGAGGGCGACCTCGCGGGGGAAGACGATCGTCTTCACGACGGCGTCGGTCGCGAGGTCGATGGCGACGAGCTTCGGTCCGCCGAGCTCCGTCGGGGCCATGCGCGGCGAGCCGGTGTCGAGCGCCCACAGGCGGTCCTTCGGATCGACGACGACGCTCTGTACGGAGACGAAGCCCTTCTCGAGCTGCCCTCGCCCGGGCTGCGCGTTGATTTCGGCGCTCGGGTACGGCAGCGTCTTGCCGTCCTTCACCTCGGCAACGGTGAAGGCGACGTCGTCGCCCCACCGCGGGAAGCTCACGAAGATGCGACCGTTCCGCGAGACCGTCACACCCGTCGGCATCGCGCCGTCGAAGAGCGCGACCGGCTCGAGGCGCCCCTCTGGCAGGAGCGTCGGGAGCGGGCGTCGTGGCTCCCCGGCAGTCACCGACAAGGGATTCGCCGCTTGGAATGCGTCCTCGGGAGCATGCGCCTTCCTGCATGCGGGGAGGGCGAGCACGAGCAAGAGGGCAGAGAGCGGGAGCCTCGATCGCATGGTCGCGGATCGATGCAACCTGCACGCCCTCGCGTGGCTCAGCCGGTGAAGCTCAGGGGACGCCGCCCGCGATCCGGCACTGGCGCTCGAGGACGGTGGCGATCTGGGTCTGGCCCTTCGCCCGTGCCGCGCGCGCCTGCGCGCACACGGGAGGCTCGGCCGGCGGCGGCGGAGGTGGCGGCGGCTGGGGCACGGGCACCGGAGGCGGCTGCTGAGGTGTCGGCACCGGGATCGGGGGGGGCTG
>JALHPN010000068.1 GCA_022842465.1 Polyangiaceae bacterium
GTGCCCACGCCGACCGCGGCGAGGCCTCCGGCGTCCGCCGGAGCCGGCGCGCTCGAACCGGCGGAGGGCGGCGTCGTCGGCGTCGCCGACGGGACGGGCGGCTCGCCCGTGATGCCCGCGAGCATCCCGGCTTGCCACGCGAAGACGCCGCCCACCGCGAGGAGGAGGAGGAGGACGACACCGACCACGAGACCCCCGCCCGACTTCTTCGGGCGATCGATCTGCTCCGACAGCTTCTTCGGCGGGGGTGGCGGCATCGACTCGGGCGCCGAAGACGCCCGGGTGCCCACCGCCGAGACGGCGCCCGATCCCAGCGACGGTGACGACGTCGCCGCGGACGGCGGCGGAGTCGAGCCCGCCCCGGGAGGCCGCGACGGCGACGGCATCATGATCGTCTCCCCCGACTGCACCCGCGCGCTGACGGGCTCGAGGTCGGCCGGCGGCGGCGCAGGCTTCGAGCCGGAGAAGAGCGGATTTTGACCGATCTCGTCGAGCGATCCCCCGGCCTCCTTGAGCGCCTCTTCGAGGAGCTCGGCGGCCTGCTTCATCACGGTGGGCTCGCGCCCCTGGTCGCTGCCGCTGTCCGCGGTGAAGCTCGGGAACATCGGCTCGGCCGCGCGCGGCGGCGTCGAGCTCGTCTCGACGGGCGACGGCGACGACGACCGCGAGCCTCCCTCGCCGTCGGCGATCGATCCGCGTCCTGCCGCAGGGGGCGACGACGGGAACACGCCCATCCCCATCATCGTGGCCTTGCGGGCGGCCACGACCGGGCGCGGCGCCGCGGCGGTCCCCGGCGGGCTCGGCTCGGAGGCTTTGTCCGCCGTCGGAGAGGGCGTGGGTAAGGCGGGAGACGACGACGACGGCGCGACGGGCGCGATCGGCGTCATGATCGGCGTCGTCTTCGCACCACCGGCGGGGGTCGGAGCCGGCGCGACCCCCATCTGCGTCTTCGCGGCGGGGGCCTTCGCTGCCGTCGCGGACGACGACGGTGAGGCGGGCGGCGCGACGCCCATGACCGTGCGGGTCATCTCCTTGCTCTTCACCGGACGAGCCGGCGGCGCGACGGCGCCGACCGCACCAGGCGCCGGCGACGGATCGGGGAGCTTCGCGGCAGGAGCAGGCGCGGGCTTCGAGACCGGCCCCACGGCGTCCGGGACGGGAATCTTCTGGGTGAAGCTGCCGCCCACCGGCGGCACGCTGACCGGGGACGCGCGAGACGGCAGCGACGGCAACGCGGAGCTCACCGGAGGCGCCGCCGCGAGGCCACGCAAGGTCGACGGATGGTCCGTCTTCGTCGCCTCGCTCTCCATCGGCTGCACCGACTCGTACGCGCTGCCGGCGTCGGCCTTCTGCGTGACGAGCCGATCGATGACCGTGCGCGACGGATCGTCGATCTTGATGAACTTCACGCCCATGCCGGCGGGCTTCTCCGCCGCGGCCTGGGTCGGCTCGCGCTTCCAAACGACGCGGCCGACACCCGCGATGACGCTCTTGTCGCCGGCGAGGCGGATCTCGAACTTGAGCAGCGTACCCGGCGGGAAAGGCGCCGGCGTCTTCACGAAGATGCCGCCGCGGCTCACGTCGTGCGAGTGGTTCTCGATGAACTCGTCGACCGTGGCGCTCTTGTAGCGGACGTTGAGGCTGACGACCTTCGCGCGCTTGTCCTTACGCGTGTCCTGGCTCATGCGGTGCTCGACAAGGTCCTCGTCGCCTCTCGGCGATCATCCTACCCGAGGCACGCGGCGAAAGGCCAACTGCCGCGCACCTCCCCGCATGGTACGGTGCCCGAGGCGGATGACGCGACACTTCCGGGCACACGCGCGACGGCCTGTGAGGCTGACGGTGGAGCTCAGGGCCGAGCGCAAGGGGGCGCCGCACGCCGCGCGGCTCGTCGACATCTCGCTCGCCGGCGCGGGGCTCGAGCTCGACGGAACGCACGACCTCGCTCCTGGCGAGCGTCTCACGGTCGCGATCGCGACGCCCGCCCTCTGGGATCCGCTCCAGGTGCCTGCGGTCGTGGCGTGGACGATGCCCGCCCGCGGGCGCGACGCGGCCCGCGCGGGCGTCACCTTTCGGCACGCGGGGCCCGACAGCGTCTTCGCGACCTGGGAGATGCTCTCGTCGCTCGTCTTCGAATGACCGCCGACGAGCGAGCGCCGCGTCAGCCCCTCGCCTTCTTCTTCGCGGTCTTCGCCTTCCCCTTCGGCAGGTCGAACGTCACGGTCTGCGCGAGCTTCTTCCGGCGCTTGTCGACCTCGCGCTGGAGGTTCTTCACCGCCGCATCCCGGCTGTCGTAGAGGCGGCGCGGCTTCCGATGGACGCGCGGGTCGGAGAGGAGCGCGTACGTGAGCCAGGGGAACACGGCCGTGACGTCGCAGTGCACGTACATCGAGCCGTACTGCACGCTCTCGGCCGAGACCTTGCCCCACGTGTGGCCTTCGCCGGCCGGGCACGAGCTGAGGGCGCCGTTGTCGACGGGGTCGACGCAGAACTGCACGTCGAAGTCGAAGCCGTGCGTCGGCACGCCTAGGATCTGATCGAGGAGCGGCTCACCCTGGAGCGTGTAGTTCTTCGGCACGCCGCCGCCGAGGATCCAGATCGCCATCTTCTTCTTCATCGTGCCGAAGCAGTGGTGCTGCATCGCGCCCATCTCGAAGACGTCGTCGTTCACGTCGATCTCGAGCTTGAAGTCCTTTCCGTAGAGGCGCTTCAACTTGACGATGTTCAGGAAGATCGAGCCGTCCTGCACCGCGCCGACGAAGATGGGCACCCCGTAGCGAAAGCACGTCGAGAGGAGGCACGGCGTCGTGATGCCGAGGGCCTCCTCCATCGCCGCGATGTCCTTGCCGAGCAGCCAGTGGAGCTCGGTCGTCGTCATCTTCTTCTGGTATTCGGGCTTCATCAGCAGCGCGCTGAAGAGCTTGTCCGTCTCGAGGAGCGTCTCCTCCCAGAACCCGAGATCGTAGATGCGGATGATGCGCGCGAGGC
Source organism: Polyangiaceae bacterium (assembly GCA_022842465.1). Taxonomy (GTDB): domain Bacteria; phylum Myxococcota_A; class Polyangia; order Polyangiales; family Polyangiaceae; genus Labilithrix. The sequence goes on from JALHPN010000068.1 coordinate 2,989, forward strand.
GATACGAGAGGTCGCCCGCGTTGGGATCGATCTCGCGGATCCGGTGGCCGATCACGCGGTGTGCATCGTGATAGAGGTTCGCGCCCGTCGTCGTGAGGCAGTCGACGAGGCCTCGCTCGAGGAGCGGGATGACGCACGACTGATGAAGCCCCGCCGGCGTCATCGCGCCCGACATCGTCAGGAAGGTGCAGCAGTCGTCGCCGGACGAGCGCTGCATCAGCTCGAACGCCGTGCGCTCCTGGCGCCCGACGTACGCGTTGAACATGTTCGAGATGATGTCGGCCGGCTTCTCCTTGCCGGTGATGCCGACGGGGTGGACGTTCCTGGACCTCTCGAAGCCCTTGCGGAGGCCTTCCTTCTTCGCGCTCGTGTTCGCCATGACGGACGCACCTTTCGAGAACTTCGAGCCCCGCGTCAAGCACGCCCTCCCTGGTCGGGCTTGCAACGAAGCGGGCGGCGCGGCATGTCAGGACGAGATGACGAACGCCGACGGCACCATTCCAGCGCGAGCACGGCGACCCGAGACCTTCGCGGAGCTGGCCGCGCGGCCGGAGGAGGAAATCGACGTGCTCGTCGGCGCCGCGCTCGTCGCGAAGGACACCTACCCCACGCTCGACGTGGCCGCGCTCGTCGCGCGCGTGGAGGGGCTCGCGGGCTCCCTCGCCGGCGCCGGGCTCGCACGCGAGCCCCTCCTCGTGCAGGTCGAGGCCGTGAGCGCGCGCTTCCGGGAGCTCGGGTTCCTCGGGAACGCCGAGGACTACTACGACGCGAAGAACAGCCTCCTGCCCGACGTGCTCGAGCGGAAGCTCGGGATCCCGATCTCGCTCGCGATCGTGTGGTCCGCGCTGGCGGAGCGCGCCGGCGTCACCGCACGCGGCGTGACCTTCCCCGGCCACTTCGTGGTCCGCGTCGACGGCGTTAGCGGCGCCTTCGTCCTCGTCGACGCCTTCGACGGCGGACGCGTGCTCGACGGCCCGGCCCAGGCGTTGCTGCTCCGCCGGACGCTCGGGGCCAGCGCCGAGCTCCATCCGTCGCTCCTCTCGCCGGCGTCCCCGCGCGCCGTCCTCGTCCGGCTGCTCTCGAACCTGAAGGCGATCTACGCGAGCCGCGGGGACCACGGGCGCGCGTTCGTCGCCATCGACCGCATCCTCACCCTCGCCCCCGACGCGCCGCGCATGCTCCGCGAGCGCGCCGGCGTGAGCCTCCGTCTCGGCGCCCACCAGATCGCCCGGGCGGATCTCGCGCGCGTCCTCGAGCTGGAGCCGAAGGCCCCCGACGCGGGGGCGCTGCGCGCCCAGCTCGCCGCGCTCGGCGGCGCGACCGAGACACCGCGCGTGCTCCACTGAACGGCGCTCCGTTCGAGGCACAAAACGACGAAGGCCCCGTGCGCGTGATGCGCACGAGGCCCCGTCGGTCCGAGCTCGCTCGCGCCGCCTGTCAGGACGAACGCGCGCTCGCTCGGCTTCGGCTCACTTGCCGTGCACTTCCGTGCAGCCCTGCGAGTAGATGCCGAGGATGTTCGTGCCGTGGAACTCCACCGAGTGGACCTCCGAGATGCCGCCGGCCTTCTTGGCCGCGTCGAGGCTCGCATCGCCGAAGGCGACCGCGCTGAGGATGCCCGTCGCGCAGGCTTCGCCGTGCTTGTCGCCCGTCTTGCCGGGGCCCGACGTCTCGTTGCGGTTGATGCCGTGCGGCGTCTGCATGCCGGTGTAGAGCGAGCCAATCGGGTAGCCGAAGCCACCGCAGCCGAGGAGGATCACGGCCATCGCGCCGCCGGTAGCAAGCTTGAGCAGGTTCTTCGTCGACATATCGCCTCCCAAAAGGGGTTGTGCAGGTACTGCTGGTAACTTCTTCGAGCTCTCCGCGGCGGCCGCCTTCGGTATGTCGAGGCCAATGCCCGCTTTCGGGAGTCGATTCGGTCGTATGGTGATCAGCGGATCAGTGGCTCTGAGCGCAGGACTGCCCAGGGCCATCGCCCTTCGCCCCGGCGTTGCGGCCGGGAACTCCGTGTGGGGTGCCTGCTAGGACAGCACCCTCACTAGCGAGATTCAGCGAAAGGCGATTTCGGTTTGGGAATCTCCAGCCGTAGGCCGAGGGTTACCCCGTGAGCCAGATAATCCGGTCCGAACCAACGCCACAAGTATTCGGAGTGCGCCTTGATGTCCAGCCTGAATTTACCAACCGCTACACCGAGTCCTGCCATGACCCGGGGCGAAAAAAGCTGCGCACTCCAGTCGCCGCGGAAGACGTCGACGGTCAGGACCGAGAGAGAGATGCGGGCCTCGGGTTCCAGCGGTCCCAAGCGAAATCCGCCGCCGAGGTCCTGGACGAAGACGGACCAGGAGAAGACCTTCGAGCCCCCGATGCGTAGGAGACTTCGCTGCACCCCGGTCAGGAAGAGGTGCTTCGAGGAGTCGTTCACGTAGGCGGTGCCGAACGAAATCTCTCCGGTCCCGCGCTCGGCGTTCATCCGCTCTTCGCCCGGCTCGCGGTCGGTGACCTTGCGGAGCCAGATCGGGCCGAGATCGAGCTCGTAGAACGCGCGGGAGCTGCGCTGATCGAAGAGCTTCACGCCACGGGGGCTCTCCTTGGGCGCCGGCCCCGTCTCCGGTGTCGCCTCGACCTCGGAGCGGCCGCCGGCGGGGCCCGTGAGCCCGGGAAAGCTGCTCGGCTGCGCCTCCGCGCGGGCGCTGAGGAGCGAGACGAGGGCGAGCGGCGCGAGGAAGGTGACGGCGGCGACGGCGCGCGAGGGGCGCTTCATCGTGCGGCGCTCCGCTCCGCATCCTTCGCGGCCTCCGCGGGGAACGGACCGAACGTCTCGGCGGCGAGCTTCCTCACGGACTCCTGGATGCGCGGATCGCCAGGCTCGGGCGGCTTCGCGTCGGCGTCGAAGAGGTGACTCGCCGCGATGGCGAAGTCCGTGATCTCCTTCCGGACCTCGATGCGGCCGTTGCCGTCGATCGAGACCAGGAAGCCGAGGCGTTGGTCGGTCGTGAACCGCCGGTGCAGCTCGCGCTTCGCCTCGAAGTAGGACCACGCGGCCGTGCGCGTCGGGAACTGCCCGAGCGCGGCGACGTAGCGCTTCGGATCGGCGTAGAGGCCCGCGGGCAGCGAGACGCCCTTCGGGACGCCGAGCCAGTCCATCCCCTCGACGATCGAGGGGTTGGGGTTCGACGGCTCGAGCTCCGTCGGCTTTCCGCCCGCCTCGCGGATGGCGAGCTCCACCATCTCGCTGCAGAACAGCTTCGCGTGGTCGCCGAAGTCGAAGTGCGAGTCGAACTCGACCTTCTCCGCGTACTTCCGCCGCGCGAACGCGGCGATCTTCTCACCGTCCGCGCCATCCGGCGGATCGTAGATCTCGGCGTAGAGGTTCGGCGCGACGTACTCGAGGAGACGCCGCCGGAAGACGGTGCCGACGACGTTGTCGAGCATCCGCTTGCTGGTCGGCAGCGTCTTGACCTCGCCGGCGACGTCGTAGACCCACGGCTCGCCGTCCTCGACGCTGAGGATCGCGACGTGGGTGAACGCGTGGAACTTCTTCGGGATGAGCACGAAGACGAAGCTCGTCGAGTCGGGCGACTCGGTGAGCACGAGCTGCCCGGAGCGGACCGGGAGCCCGTTGTAGGTCGGCGTGTTGGCCGACGAGGCGCGCGCTCCGAGGACGTTGACCGGCGGGAGCGAGCGTGTGCAGCCCACGGCGAAGATCAGCGCGCCGAGGGCGACCAGGCCCGCGCGCCTCACGGGGCACCTCCGTCCGCGCGCGCGACGTCGGATGCGTCGACGAGGGCCGACGTCGTGGTCGCGGTCGCCTCCTTCGGCGCCGGCGCCTCGGGCGCGTCCTCGTTCGGCGGCGCCGTACCGTGGGGGCCCTTCCGGTAGTTCGATCGCTCGTCCGCGCGCGGCTCCGCGAAGTGCGCGCGAATCTTGTCGGGCACCTCGATGCACGCAGCCGACGCGCACGCGAGCGCGACGAGGAGCACCCGCGCCACGGGGACCGAGCTGCGACGTCCCGCCATGGGCGCGGTCTTTACCCCGAAAGATCCGTGGTTGAAAAGGGACTTCTGGACTACGAGGAGGGCATGCGCGCGCTCGGGCCGGCGGCCGCCTCCGCTGTCGTCGCGCTGCTCGTCGCGACGGCGCCCCCTCCCGCCCACGCGCAGGTCCACTGGGACGCATCGGCGCATGCCGGAGGCCTCAAGCGCTGGCTCGCGAATCGGCCGGACGGAGCCCCGGACGCGACGTTCGGCGCGCAGGCGCAGCTCGCGGCCCACGTCGCGCTCCTGCCGCTCGTGCGCGTCGGCGGCTACGGCACGTTCGACGTCACGAGGGCGGGAGACGTGACGCGCTTCGTCTACGGCGGAGGCCCGCGCGCGAAGATCTACGCCCCGCTCGGACCGGGGAGCCCCCGCCTGTGGCTCTTCGCGGGCCTCGGCGTCCTCGGCGTGAGCACGAGCACGGCGGCGGGAGGACGCTTCTTCGAGGTCCCGATCGGCCTCGGCGGCTCCCGGAAGGTGTGGGGGCCGTACTCGCTCATGGCGGAGCTCGGCGTCCGCATCGGCGTCGCCCACGCCGGATCCCTCTACGATCGCGGGGTCGACGCGTGGGCGGTCGGCCTCGGCGTGGGCGTCCTCTACGACCCGTAGCGCACCTCGGTAGCGCTTCCAGCCGTACTCGCCGACCGGGCCCGTACATGCTAGGAAGGTCGTGGAATTTTCGCAGAAGCTCCGCCGTGAGCTCTTCCCTCTCGCTCCCCCGATGGCCGACCTGAAAGGCGAAACGCCGAACGTGAAGGACGCGGCTTCGGGTCACGCGGGAGGCGGCGCGCGTCCGGAGGGCGCGGGCCTGTCGTCCGGGAGCGGGGGCGGCCGCGCGAACCGCTCGAGCGTGAAGCCGCCGGCCAACCCGAAGGCCCTCATCGGATCCACGATCGCGGACCGCTACCGGATCGAGAAGCTCCTCGGTGAGGGCGGCATGGGCGCCGTCTACCAGGCCGAGCACTCGCTCATGCGAAAGCGCATGGCGATCAAGGTCCTCCACCCGGAGATGATCCGGCTGCCCGAGGTCGTCCAGCGCTTCGAGAACGAGGCGATCGCCGCGGCGCACATCGACAGCCCGCACGTCGTCACCGCGACGGACTTCGGCAAGCTCGCCGACGGCTCGTTCTACCTCGCGCTCGAGTTCATCGAGGGCAAGAGCCTTCGCGAGGTGCTCGCGGGCGGACCGCTCGATCTCGGCCGCGCCCTCCACGTCGGCCGACAGATCGCGACGGCGCTCTCGCGCGCCCATCAGCTCAAGATCGTGCATCGTGACCTGAAGCCCGAGAACGTCATGCTCGTCGACCGCGACGGCGACGCGAGCTTCGTGAAGGTCCTCGACTTCGGCATCGCCAAGATCTCGCTCGGCGAGGTGATCGGCGAGGCGCAGGCCGCTGCCGAGCCCGGCAAGCCCGTCCTCACCCAGGCGGGCATGGTCTACGGCACGCCCGAGTACATGGCGCCCGAGCAGGCGCTCGGCCAGCCCGTCGACTCGCGCGCGGACCTCTACGCGCTCGGCGTGATGCTCTACGAGATGCTCACGGGACGCCGGCCCTTCGAGGCCGACAGCAAGGTCGCCCTCCTCGGCATGCAGGTCACCGCGCCCGTCCCGAAGATGACGGTGAAGAACCCGGACGCGAAGGTGCCGCCCGAGGTCGAGGCTCTCGTCGGCCGCCTGCTCGCGAAGGAAGCGACCGAGCGCCTCGGGGACGCACGCGAGCTCATCGAGGGCATCAACGCGCAGCTCGTGCACCTCGCGGCGACGGGCCAGATCGACCCTGGATATGCGCCGGCGCCGATGTCCTCGCAGGTCTCCCACCCGGGCCTCGTGACGGGGCCGTCGGCCGTCCTACCCGGCGTTTCGGGCGACGTCGCAGGTCCCACGAGCGGGCCGAACGCGGCCGGCGCGAGCGCGTCGAAGCGTGTGGACGGGCTCCTGCCGGGCAAGACGTGGCTACTCGCGGCCGGCGCAGGCACGCTCGGTCTCGTCGTCCTCGTCGCCGCCATCGTCGTCGTCCTCCAAGGGCGCGAGGGAGACGGCGCCGCCGATGGGGGGCTCGTCGCGAACGGCACCGCGACGGCGCAGTCGTCCGCCCCTGAGAGGCCGCCCAGCGCGCCGATCGCCGACGCGATCGCGATGATCGAGCGCGGCGACTACGGCTCCGGCATCAAGAAGCTCGAAGCGCTCGGCGACCAGGTGACGGGCCGCGAGGACGTTCACCGCGCGCTCCTCGAAGCCTACGGCGCGACCGATCGCGACAAGGAGGCGATGCAGCAGGCATCGCTCGTCCTCAAGGGCAACCCGACGCTCGATCTCGAGAAGGAGAAGAAGCTCCGGACCGAGGTGAGGAACACGGCGGTCAAGACGGGCTCGAAGGACGCGGACACGCAGGCAGGCGCCGACCTCGCGTGGGGGCTCCTCGAGAACGACATGGGGCCCGTCGGCTGGACGACGATCTGGGACATCGGCTTCGGCGCGACCGGCGAGCCCTACCCGGACGCCCGCGCGCGCGCGAAGGCCGCCTACAAGAAGGCCGGCGTGAAGGCGAAGATGGGCGCGGCGAACGCGGTCACCTACGATCTCTTCAGCGTCGGCCGCACGTGCGCGGCCAAGGCCCTCTTCGACCGCGCCGCGCAGGACGGCGACGAACGCACGCTCGACCTCCTGAAGCAGCTCGAAGCGCCCGTGTTCGTCAAGTCGGGCTGGAAGACGAAGGACGCGCTCGCGTGCGTCCACGATGGCTCCCTGAAGCGCGCGATCGCGTCGCTGCAAGAGAACCTCGCGAAGAAGAAGTGACCCTCAGACGCCGAACTTGCCGCGATCCTTCGCGATGAGATCGACGTAGAAGCTCGCGTCGCGGTGCGGCTCGAGCTCGCCCGTCTCGATCATCGCCTCGAGCTTCTTCTTCACCTCGCCGATGAGGCGCGAGGGCGGGAGACCGAACGAGCGCATGACCTCGTCCCCGATGCCGGACGGGAGCGGCGGGACCTTCGCGTCCTCGGCCGCGAGGCTCGCGATCCGTCCCGCGAGCTCCTCGATCTGAGAGAGGCCCTTCCGCTTCTTCTCCGGGCGCTTCGTCGTGATGTCGGCGCGCGCGAGGCAGAGCAGATCGTCGAGGTGCGTGCCGAGCTCGCGCGCGAAGCGGCGGACGGCGCTGTCGGTCCAGCTCGGCTCGTACTGGTTCGCCCGGAGGTGGTGGAGGACGAGGAAGCGAACCGTCTCGCGGAGCGCCGGCTCGGGCGAGAACATCGAGACGCGCCGATCGAGCTTGTCGAACATGCGCGCCCCGACCTCGGCATGGCCGAGGAAGTGGACCTTGCCATCCGGGCTGATCGACCGCGTCTTGACCTTGCCGATGTCGTGGAAGAGCGAGGCCCAGCGGACCTCGAGGCGCGGGACGGCCTGACGCACGACCTGCTTCGTGTGCTTCCAGACGTCCTTGTGGCGCCACTCGCCGTCGCCGAAGCCCACCATAGCGTGGACCTCCGGGAAGACGACACGGAGGGCGCCGACGTCGAGGAGCGTGTCGAGCCCGAGCTCCGGGTCCTCGCCCATGACGACGCGGTCGAGCTTCGCGCGGACCCCGAGCGGATCCTTCTTGAGGGCCGCCTGCATCACCTCGAACGGCACGAGCTCGACCTGGCCGAGCGGCCGCGCCTTCTCCGCGCACACGGCGGCGAGCTCGAGCGCATCCATGGCGCGATCGATCTCCGCGGCGGTGGGCGCCGGCGCGGACGCGGCGCCGGGCGCGGGCGGAGGACGGGAGAGTTCGGACGGCATGGGGACGGCGGGGTCGGCCTTCCTAGCACGCGTCGTCGGTTCTCGGAAGCTCGTCACAAAACCGTGGAAGCACACGATGTCCGGGGCGTCGGGACGCGCCGGCGCGCGGGCCGTGACGGAAGAGAGACGTTCGCGATGCCGCTACGTACGTGCAGCTTCGAGGCCGCGGCGCTAGAGACGTGCGCTGATGCGCACCAGAGCTTTGGTCGTGGGCTGCACGGTGGCGTGGGGGGTTGTCGGGATCGCGTGCGGTGGGGCGGCGCCGACGGATTTGTTCGGGGCACCGACGGCGGAGAGTGTTTCCGGGACGGAGCCGGGGAGTGGGAGTGGGAGCGGGAGTGGGAGCGGGAGCGGGAGCGAGAGCGAGACGCCGGGCACGGGCACGGGCACGGGCACGGGGGGAGAGGGCGGCTCCAGCGGGTCGTCGGGGTCGTCGGGGTCGTCGGGGTCGTCGGGGTCGAGTGGGGACGCCGAGCCGCCGCCCTGGAAGAGCGCCGGCATCGCGTGTGGCGATGCGACGTGCGCGCCCGGCGCGACGTTCTGTTGCGCGCGCGAGGAGGACGCGTTCGAGGGGATGACCTTCGAGTGCCGGACGAACGGCTGTCAGAAGGGGGCGATCCTCCGCTGCGACGATCAGACCGATTGCCCGACGGGGAAGGTGTGCTGCGCGGCGTTCGAGCAGGGGAGCGGCTATCGCTACGCGACGTGCGCGGCGGCGTGTGTCCAGATCCCGAACTTCACGGCCGTCCGCTTCTGCGACCTCGCGAACCCAGTCGACGAGTGCGCGAGCATCGGCAAGACGTGCAAGGCGAGCCAGAGCCTCGCCGGCTACGCCGCCTGCCTCTGACGCGTCCTGCGGGGCGAGGCGCGCGATGAGGCGTGCGCTCCTCGTCGTGTTGCTCGGCGCGTGTCACGCGAGGCCGACCGCGCCCCCGCACGAGACCGCCCCGAAGGCCGCGCGTTCGGCGCCGACCGACGCGGCAAGCAGCGACGCGGCCACGGCCGCGACGGTCGATGGGGGCGTGGCCGACGGACCGGCGCAGATCGATCCGGACGGCGACGACGATCCGGAGGACACGGCGGGAGCCCTCCCCGAGAACGCCGTCTTCACCAAGGTCGGCACGCCTCCCCTCGCCCTCTCCCGCATCTGCGACCTCACCCCGCTAGGCGACGCGCTCTACGCGGCACACGCGAACCAGCCGCTCGGCACCGACGGCGCCACGATCACGCGTTACCGGCCCGCCGACGAGAAGCGGCCCTTCACGGTCGCCTTCGACTGGAACCGACCCGGCGAGCCGACGAAGGGCGGCGGCGCAGGCCAGGGCTTCACCCGCGTGCACGCCATCGGCGGGCGCCTCTTCGTGCCCGACGCGGACCCGCCGTACAACGGGCTCGGGCTCGTCGAGTGGGGAACGGAGGGCTACGTCTTCGTCTCGGACGACCGCGGCGTCTTCGCACCGCCACGCGCGCCGCACTACCGCCCTCCGGCCGCCCCGGACCTGGCGTCGCCGAGCGGCCGCGCCGGCGCGGGCGTGCTCCCGCGCGCCTATCACGTGCTCGACGCGATCCGCTTCCGAGGCGGCATCTTCGCCTCGACAGGATCCGTCCCACCGAAGGAGAGGGCCTGGAACGGCCCCTCGCCGGGCGCGCTCCATCGCGCCGACGAGGCGGGCGCGAAGTGGATCTACGAGGTCGACTACCCGTTCCCGTACCAGAACGGCGTCTGGCGGCTGACGTACATGACGCGCTTCCGCGATCGGCTCTACGTCGGGATCCAGGACTACGACGGCCGCGAGCCCAACGACTACCTCGTGGTCGCGCCGCCGCCGGAGGCGACGACCCTCGCGCGCGAGCACGTGAAGCCAGTGCGCATCACGCGGACCGGCGCCGCGCAGACCCTGCGCTGGTGGGTCGACACGGCCGCGCGGCCGACGAAGCTCTACTGGATCGCCTGGACGCGCGACACGGGCGCCGCCCTGCGTGTCACGACCGACGGCGAGCGGTGGACGTCGATCGTCCTCCCGCCCGACGCAGGCGCCCCCACCGACGTGAAGCGGATCGGGAGCGACGTCGTGGTCCTCGCCGAGCGAGGCCTCTTTCGCCTCGACGGCGAGGGCGACGCGGCGACGCTCACGCAGGTCGCGGTGCTCGCGCTCCCCGGGCCGGTCCCGGCCCCCCTCGGTCCTGGCCCCGGCAAGAAGCCGAAGCCCTCGCCGTTCGAGCTCTCGGACATCTTCTGCGCCGCGCCCCTCGCCGTGTTCCGCGGCGAGCTCTACGCGGGCGGCCAGCGCGGCGGGAGCCTCTGGAAGGTCGTCCCCCGGTAGGCCTGGCGTTTTCCCAGCCCGGCGCTAGGAAAGCCCTCCACGTGTCGAGGGATACCGAGCTACGAGACAGGATCCGCCTCCGCCTCGGCGACGAGACCGGGCGCATCGAGAAGCAGGCGCCGTTCACGGTCGCGCTGCTCTACCCGTCACCGTACGGCGCGGCGATGAGCTCGCTCGGCTACCAGCGCATCTACCGCGCGGTGATGGACGAGCCGGGGATGGCGTGCGAGCGCGTCGTCCTCGACGACGAGGCGGAGAACGATCTCCTCGCCCAGGGACGACCCGTCAGCTACGAGTCGCTCCGCGGGCTCGACACGTACCCCGTGATCGCCACGAGCGTCGCGTACGAGCTCGAGATCGGCGGCCTCGTCCGGATGCTCGACGCCGCCGGCGTTCCTGCCCTCCGCGAACAGCGAGGGGATCGCGATCCGTTCGTCGTCGGCGGCGGTCCGCTCACGTTCTCGAATCCGCTCCCGCTCGCGCCGTTCTGCGACGCGATCGTGATCGGCGAGGCGGAGGAGATCATCGGCCCCGTCCTCCGCGTCCTCGAGGGCACCGCCGACAAGAAGGAGCGCCTCCGCCTTCTCGCCGCGATCCCGCACGTGTTCGTTCCGGAGCACCACGGCGTCGTGCTCCCGGTCGTCGCGAAGGCAAGCGACGACCAGATCCCCGCCTGGGCGACGATCCGTACGCCGCACGCCGTCCTCGCGGACATGTTCCTGATCGAGACGGAGCGAGGCTGCTCGCGTCGCTGCACGTACTGCGTGATGCGACGGTCGACGAACGGCGGGATGCGCCTCGCCTCGATGGAGAAGATCCTCGGCATCATCCCGGACGACGCGAAGCGCGTCGGTCTCGTCGGGGCGGCCGTCAGCGATCACCCGAAGATCGTCCCGATGCTGAACGCGCTCGCCGATCGCGGGTGCGAGGTCGGGCTCTCGTCCCTACGCCCCGACCGGCTCGGCAGCGTCGACGGCTTCGTCACCGCGCTCGCGCGCACCGGCACGCGCACGCTCACCACCGCGATGGACGGTCCGAGCGAGCGTCTCCGCGAGATGCTCGAGCGACGCGCGAAGGAGAAGAACCTCCACAAGGTCGCCGAGCTCGCGCGCGCGAACGGGATGGACCGCCTGAAGCTCTACTTGATGATCGGCCTCCCCGGCGAGACGGACGAGGACATCGAGGAGTGCGCACGGTTCACGACCGAGCTCACGAAGATCGTCCCGATCGCGCTCGGCATCGCGCCCTTCTGCGCGAAGCGGAACACGCCGCTCGACGGGGAGCCCTTCGCGGGGATCGCGGTCGTCGAGAAGCGGCTCGACCGCCTCCGCCGCGGGCTCCGCGGCCGGGCCGACGTCCGGTCCACGAGCGCGAAGTGGGCGTGGGCGGAGTACGTCCTCGCGCAGGGGGGCCCGGACGAGGGCCTCGCGGTGATGGAAGCCGTGCGCGAGGGCGGGAACTTCGCGGCCTACAAGCGGGCGTTCGGGCGGGTCACGGCCAAGCACGGGACGCGCGCCCGACGGTCGCTGGCGATCGCACAGATCTGAGCACTCCTGTCCTTTCGCATAGTTGACGGGGAGGACGAGCGCGCAGGCCGACACCTGCTACAAGAACCTACATGCGCTTGGGCGTGCTCGGTCCTCTCGGCCTCGCCTCACTCGGGCTGACGTTGCTCGCCTGCGCCGAGCTCCGCGCGTCGGACGCGGAGGTCGAGGCAGCGCCACCGGAGGAAGGCGAGACCACGATCCCGGAGGCCGATCCGCCGCGCGCGACGGACGGAGGGATCGACGCGGCAGAGCCCCCCACGGAGCCGACGGACGACGTCGCGTGCGGCCGGGACCATTGGAGCCTCGCGACGAAGGCGAAGGCCGAATGCGCAGCGCGCCAGGTCCGCGTCGTCTCCTCCGAGCTCGCGATCGACGTGAACGCCGTCGCGATCGCGCGCACGGCCGCGGGCCGCGTGGGGATCGTCTGGAACACCGAGACGATGGCGAGCGCGGGAGAGATGCGCTTCGCGAGCTTCACGCCCACCGCGCCGGGCTTCGCGGCGCCGACCGTGATGGTGCGGAAGGGGAGCGACTACGAGCACGTCGGGCACACGGCGAAGATCGTCGCGAGCGGAACGGACACGTTCCACATGCTCGTGCACGACGTCGACGACGTCGACGAGAGCGGCGACATCAAGGTCGTGAAGCACACCGGCGCGGCGCCGTCGTTCTCGACCCCGGAGGTGGTCTTCGCAGAGGTCAGGCGCGGCGCGGAGACGGCGATCGCGGTCGACGGGACGGGCACCACGGTCGCGAGCGCGCGCGTGTCCACGGGTCCGAACAAGGCGCGCTTCGCGGTCGCCCGTCAGATCGGCGCGGCCGCGTACGCCGCGCTCCCCGATCTCTCGACCACGCTCGCGCCAGGGAGCGCGCCCGGGATCGGCGAAGCGTCGCTCACGTACGACGCCCAGGGGAAGCTCCACCTCGTCTACCACCACAACGACGCCATCGCGGGGAGCTGGCCGCGGTACCACACGTTCGACGGGACGGGCTGGTCTTACCGGAAGACCCTCGACAACAACGTCCCCGAGGGCTTCGCCGGCTACAGCCCGCGGCTCGTCGTGTCGGGCAACAAGAAGATCGCCGCGTACTTCTTCCGGCGCTCCGGCCAGCCCGCGCCCGCGACCGCGGAGCTCCGGATCGCGACGTGGACAGGCTCCGATGACACGCCGCAGGTCTCCGTCATCGAGCAGTCGATCACGTCGACGAGCGACCTGTCGCCGCGGTACCGCGTCGCGATGGCGATCGATCCCTTCGGCCTCCTCCACCTCGCGGTCGTGCAGCCCGAGGGCCTCGACAACGGACGCCTCGTCTACATGCGCCAGGTCCGCGCCGGCGGCGAGACGAAGTGGCTCGAGGACACGATCGATCCGAGCGTGCTCGCCCAGAACAGCGACGCCGCGTTCGTCGACCTCGTCGTCGACGAGCGGGCGCGGCCCCACATCGTCTACCGCTCCGGGATCGACGGGCTCGTCCGCTACGCGACGAGGTTCGACCGATGAAGAGCGGGCTCCTCGCCCTCGTCTTGACGTGCGTGGCGTGCACCGCCGGCAGTGACGCGCCGATCGGCACCCAGGAAGGCGAGCTCGGCGCCGAGCCGCGCGCCGCCGGGATCGCGGAGGGTAGCCTCGAGGAGGAGGGCGTCCTCGTCTGCGTGAACGACGCGAAGACGACGTCGGCGGCGCTCGAAGGCGCCGGTCTACCCGCCGAGGTCGCCGCCGCGCTCACGTCGTTCCGCAGCGGTGCGCGCTTCTTCGAGTCGGTCGACGAGGTCGACGCGATCGCGGGCACGGACGCCGACGTCTTCCGGAGGCTCGTCACCTACGCGAAGGACACGGGCGCGACGGAGGCGCCCGGCTTCGACCCCCTCGACAAGGTGCGCCTCCGGCTCCCGGACGGCTTCCACGGCCGGCCGACGAGCGCCGACATCGTCGTCGAGGCCGGCTTCGACGGCCTCTCCGCCGAAGAGGTGCGCGTTCGCGTGAGGAGCCGCCTCCGCGGCACGGTCCACCCCTCGAACGATCGCTTCGTGGACGAGACGATCGCCGAGACCCTCCACGCCTTCACGATCGGCGTGAACAACCTCTTCGCGAGCGGATCTCCGCACGCGACGTTCGCGCGCGCGCTGGACGCCGACCGGCTCACCCTGGTCGGCACGATGTCGTCCGTGACCCCGACGTTCCTCGTCGCGGAGAAGAACGGCACGACGACCTGGTACACGCGCCAGACCGGCGCGTACGTGATGGCGCCTGCGCCGACCTATCCGCGGATCATGCGCGCACGCGTTCGCCTCGGCGACGCGCCCGGCGTGCGGGTCTTCTATCCGTCGTGGAAGGCGACGGTGCTCGCGGCACCCACCGGCGAGGTCATCGAAGGCGGCGGCTGATCAGGCGCTCGCGAGCTTCGAGCGGAGGCGCGCGAGGTGCTCGGGGTCGGCCCGCCACGTGACGTGGACGCCGTCCTCCTCGTAGCGCTCCGAGACCACGCGCCCGCCCTCGTGCATCTCGCTCACGAGCCCCTGGCGATCGTACGGCACGACGAGCTCGGCCTCCTCGTAGGCGGCCTCGAAGAGGGCGATGATGCGGTCACGAACGGACGCGACGTCGGCGCGGGCATGCGCGGAGATGAACCACGCATCCGGGAGCCGAACGCGGAGGCGCACGAGCTCCTCCGGCGGGATCCGGTCGATCTTGTTCATCACGAGCGTGCTCGGCACGTCTTCGCCGCCGATTTCGGCGAGGACGGAGCGCGTGACCTCGAGCTGGGCCTCCCACGACGGGTCCGAGGCGTCGACGACGTGGAGGAGGTGGGACGCCTCGAGCGCCTCGTCGAGCGTCGACTTGAAGCTCGCGACGAGATCGTGCGGCAGCTTCTTGATGAAGCCGACCGTGTCGCTCACGAGGATGCGCGGCTTCACCTCGGGGTGGAGCGCGCGCACGGTCGTGTCGAGCGTCGCGAAGAGCTTGTCCTCGACGTAGACGTCGCTCCCCGTCAGCGCCCGCATGAGGGACGATTTTCCGGCGTTCGTGTAGCCGACGAGCGCGATCCGGCGCGTCGCCTTCTTCCGGTGCGCGCGCCGGACGTCTTGCTCGCGCGCGATCGAAGCGAGCTCTTCCCGCAGCTCGGCGATGCGGTCGCGAATCTTGCGGCGATCGAGCTCGAGGGCTGCTTCGCCGGCGCCGCGTCCTTGCTGGCGCTCCTTGCCTCCCGGAGACTCGCGGAGACGCGGCGCCGTGTACGCGAGGCGGGCGATCTCGACCTGGAGGCGCGCCTCGCGGCTCTTCGCGTGGCGGTGGAAGATCTCGATGATGACGCCGGTGCGGTCGAGGACGTTCACCCCCGTCGCGCGCTCCAGGTTCCGCGCCTGGCTCGGCGTCAGGTCGTGATCGACCGCGATCAGATCGACCTTCGCGGTGGTGCCCTCGCCGTGGCCCGAGGCCTCCTCCTCCTCGTCCTCTTCTTCGTGGCCAGAGGCTTCCTTCTCGCGCCGGAGCCGCGCCTTGTCCTTGCGCTTCGGCGCGGTCGTCCCGACGTGGCCCGTGCCCCCGGTGAGCTCGGCGAGCTCCGCGAGCTTGCCCTCGCCGAGGACGGCGGCGGTCTCGAGGTGCCCGCGCGCCTGCGTCACGCGCGCGACGGCCTGGAAGCCGAGCGTCGTGACGAGCCGCTCGAGCTCCCCGACGCTCGAGGCGAACTCGAGATCGTCCACGTCGGGGAGGTGCACGGCGACGAGGATCGCCTTCGGTCGCTCGGGTCGCCCGCTCATGAAGGCGCACGGGTAGCACGCGAACGAACCAACGGGGTCGCCAATCCACCTGGCCGTGGTGCGCTGACGCCGGACGTGCCATGCTCGCGCCGTCGTGAGCGCCAGCGAGAAGAGCCCTCTTTCCCTCGTGCTGCAGCTCGGCTTCGTCGCCGCGGCGGCGGTCGCCGTGTACAGCTTCGTGTCCGTGGCGCAGGAGGGCGAGCTCCGCCGGCGCTGCAGCCCGACGTGCCTGCTCAAGCCGACCTACGCGGCTTACGAGAAGAAGGCGCCCGACTTCACGCTCGAGGACACGAAGGGCGCGAAGGTCGCCCTCTCGAGCTTCCGAGGGAAGGTCGTCGTCCTGAACTTCTGGACGAAGACGTGCGGGCCCTGCATGGAGGAGATGCCCGAGATCGCCGATCTCGCGCGCATCCTGCGGCCGATGAACGACGTCGTCGTCCTCACCATCTCGACGGACGAGACGGCCAAGGACGCGACCGACACGCTCCGCTCCGTCCTCCGGGAGGATCCGCCGTTCCAGGTCCTCATGGATCCGAACCTCGAGGTCGTGAAGGGCAAGTTCGGCACGTCGCTCTATCCGGAGACGTGGATCATCGACAAGGACGGCGTCATCCGCGCGCGCTTCGACGGCGCGAAGGACTGGTCGAGCGCCGCCATCGTCCAGATGCTCGATCACATCCGCGGCGGCGGCTTCTGCCCCGTCGAGGCGCGTGACGGCCGCTTCGTCGGCGATCGCGCTCGCCTCTGCGATGCGATCAACGGCGGCTGACGCTCACCCCTCGCCTGGCCCGTCCTCGCGACGCGCGGACTGCGGACGCTTCTTCTCCGCCCGCTCGGCGCGCGCGCGCTCGAGCTCGTCGCGGGACGCGTAGGGCAGCGGCGCTGCCTGCACCGCGCGCAGGTACGTGGGGAGGTCCACGATCTCGTAGCCGACGCGCTCGGGCCTCTTCGGATCCCACCGCCGCGCCTCGATCCAGCCGAGGAGCCGCTCGAGCACGTTCACGGACGACATCCGGACGTCGTGGAGGAGCACGATGCCGCCCTCCTTGTAGTCGAGCTGCGCGACGAGCTCGTGGAACATGTTCGCCTCGTCGTCGCGCTTCATGTCGTCCTTCTCGACGCTCCACAGGACGAGGTCGAGCCCGCGCTCGCGCACGGCGGCCTCGCCGAAGGCATCGAGCGCGCCGTACGGAGGACGGAAGAGGGTCGGCCTCCGCCCGAGCGTCCTCTCGATCGCCGCCGCGCTCCGGTCGATCTGCTCGAGCACCTGCGTCCGTGAGACGCTCGTGAGCCGCACGTGATCGTGCGTGTGGTTGCCGACGAGATGTCCCGCCGCCGCGACGCGCCGGAGCGTCGTTCGCGCGGTCTCGGCCCTGCCGCTCTCGCCCTCCAGGTAGCTGCCGATGACGAAGAACGTCGCCTTCACCTTGTGCCGCCGGAGGAGGCGGAGCACCGCGGGGGTCGTCTTCGCTCCAGGGCCGTCGTCGAACGTGAGCGTGACGAGACGGCGGTTGTCGCCGGGCTCGTGGCGCGGCCCCTCGGCCACCATCCACCCGCGAGCGATCGAGCGCTCGGGGTTCAGCGCCGCCATCGGCGACCCGCGGTCGGGGAGGAGCGTCGGATCGCGCTCGAGGGGCGAGGGCGGCAGATCCGCGGCGGCGCCCCGGTTCGTCGCGGGCGGGGCGACGGCGGCCGTGGTCGGCCCGAACATCGCCCGGAGGTCGGCCTCGCGCGAGGGGCGGCCGAGGCCTACCCACGAGCCCGCGGTGAGCGCGATCACCGCGAGCACCGCTCCTCGGAGGAAACCGTGCATCGCAGAGGCGATCGTACTCAGCCGGTGTTGCGCGAGGCCAAGTTCTCCGGTCTCGGCGGGGTCTCGGGGGACATGGGCTTCTGGACGCTGCGCTGGAGACGGGAGAGCGAGGCGGGCGGCGGATCGGTCGCCGGCGAGATGCAGAAGGTCGCGTCGAGCGCCGCCATCCACTCGAGCAGCTCCCCGTTCGTGAGGGCGGGCGCGACGGTCTCGATCGTATGGACCACGTCGAGACCGCCAAGATCGTCGCGGAGGAGCGAGGCGGGGAGCGCGAACGGCAGGTCACGCTTGTTCGCGCAGAGGAGGACCGGCGGCTTCTCGGGGCGGCCGTCGCGCCCGAGCTCGCTCCAGATGTCGACGAGCTCCTCGGCGCTCGCCGCGTTGTCCCGCGCGCGCGCGAGCGCCGAGTCCGCCACGAACACGATCCCGTGGACGCTCGCGAGGAGGGCGCGCCGGAGATAGCGCGAGTGATCTTCGTCCGTCGTCGTCAGTCGCGTCCGCGCGGCGGAGGGCCCGACCTCCCACCACGTCGCTGCGTGCGGCGCGCACCCGGCGCAGTCGAACGTCACGGGCGCACGCTGCCAGACGAGGCGACAGAGGCTCGCAACGAGCGTCACCTTGCCGGCGCCGCGCGGTCCCCAGACGAGGACGCGTCGAACGTCGTCCTTCGCCTCGACCCCACGCGACGACGTGAAACGCTCGAGAAGCGTCATCTCCGTCGTCGCCGGATCGTGAGCACCGCGCGTCCCCATCGCTCGACGGGGTGTTAGCACTGCAAGCCGGGGTCCATCCAGCGGCGCCGCGGAGACCCGCGAAACGACATGCGTGATGCAGTCCTCAGAAGAACACCCCGGGGGCATTCGCCCGCGGAGCCCAGCCCGGTGTCGGGTGGGAATCCCCTGCCCACCAGGTCGCGAACGCGTCCCGGACCACGAGCTCGGCCAGCTTCCCGCGGGGCGAGAATCCCCACTCGGCCTCCTGCGAGACGTCGTCGGGGTCCGCGTAGACACGCCAGACGAACAGACCCGCGAACCGCGGTTCGTCGAGGAGCGGCGAGACGAGCGCGCGGTAGGCGTCCGCCTGCGCCACCTCGTCGACCTTCACCTTCTCCATCTTGTCCGGCCACTCCCACGGCTTGATCGCGGGGTCGGGGCGCGTCGTGTAGCCGATCTCGGTGAAGAGCACGGGCCTCTGCCACGTCTCTGCCAGCCGCTTCACGCGTTCCTGGACCCGCTTTCCCCCCTCGAGGAGGGTCGGGAACGTCGAGCCTTCCTGGTCGGCGAGCGGGTAGAACGCGTTCACGCCGACGAGATCGAGCTCGCCGAGGACCACGGTGTCCTCCACGTCGTCCCAGTTCGCCGAGTAGGTGATCGGACCCGTGTAGATTCTCCGCAGCTCGCGGAGGAGTGCGACGAACGACGGTGCGCGCGGGGTCGTCACCCAGGAGCGGAGCTCGACCCCGGCAGAGAGGAGGTCGACGCGCTCGGACTCGGCGACCTCGGCCCAGGCCTTCACGAACGCGCCGTAGCTCTTGGCCCACGCGTCCCACCCGGCGTCGGTCTTCGGGTCGATGAGCGCGCGCCACTCGTACGACTCGACCCACAGGTGAGGGACGAGCATGACCTGGAGGCCCCGCGCGTGCGCCATCCGCACGGCGCGGCGGACGTCCTCCCGGTTCTCGGGGAAGGGCTTCTCGAACGTGAGATCGACGCCGCGGCCGGCGAGGTCGCCGACGCGGCCGAACGGCGTGAGCGCGACCCATGTGGATCCCATGCGCACGCACTCGTCGAGCGTCCGATCGAAGGCGGGGCTGCCGTAGCCGACGCCCGCGTGGTACGCGTTCTCGATCGGCCCGATCGTCATCCCTCGGATCGCGTTCCGCCCGGACACGCGCCAGCCATCGGCCGACGGGAAGCGAGGGGTCGCAGCGCGCGGCAGCGCGCGCGGCAGCGCGCTCGTCGCCTCGTGAGAGGATGCGACGAGGGCCGTCACCACGAGGGCTCGGAGGACCCTCATCGCCCTCCGTCCATCGTCCGATCGTCGAGGTCGGCGAGGGTCGGGACGACCGCATCCGCGCCCGCCTCGCGGAGCCGCTCGATCGGGTAGGAGTGCGCGACCGCCACGCAGCGGAGGCCGGCTCCCTTCGCTGCCTCGATCCCGGCGAGCGAGTCCTCGACGACGACGACGCGCGATGTCACGCCGCGCTCCGCGAGCGCACGGACACCGAGGAGGTATCCCTCCGGGTCCGGCTTGCACGCGCGCGTGTCCTCGGCCGACACGATGAACGCCACCTCGCGCGCGACGCCGAGGACACCGAGCGCGTGCTCGATCTCGTGGCGGAGCGCGCCCGACACGATGCCGACGGTGCCGAGCCGCGCGCGACGCCGCACGATCTCCGCCGCGCCCTCGAAGACGACGAGCGACGCGCCGATCCGCGCCATGTACTCGGGGACCTTGGCCGCGACGAGGCGTGAGACGTCCTCGTCCGTCGCGCGGGTCCTCGCGTCGGTGAGGATCGCGCGGAAGGCCCCGACGTCGTCGAAGCCGAGGTACCGCTCGGCATAGGCCTCGTCGCTCACCGTGATGCCGAGCGGCGCGAGCACGGCACGGAATGCGGCGAGGTGCACAGCCTCGTCGTCGACCAGCACACCGTTGAAGTCGAAGAGGGTCGCTACCAACGCCTTCGTCGTCTACCACACGGCCTTCTTCGCCTACAGGTCGAAGCCGCCGCCAATCGCGAACGTCGCGCGCACCCAGACGCCGCTTGCATCGCGCGGCGTCACGCGGGCGCCGTCGAACGCGGGCTGCAGGTGGAGG
The DNA here is from genome assembly GCA_022842465.1 of Polyangiaceae bacterium. Lineage (GTDB taxonomy): Bacteria > Myxococcota_A > Polyangia > Polyangiales > Polyangiaceae > Labilithrix. The sequence continues at coordinate 23,068 of JALHPN010000068.1, forward strand.
AGGATCGGGAAGAGCGCGAGCGTGAAGCGGGGCGCCACGTGCCAGCTCACCTTCCCGCCGGCGAGGACGGCGGGGAGGACGCCCGTCCGCGCCGAGCAGGCGGGCTGGAAGACGTCGCCCCCCACCTGATCCGCGACGTAGCCGGCGAGGCCGATCCCTCCGATCGGCCCGGCGGAGATCGACGGACGGAGCCGCCACGAGACGTCGGCGAGCCCGTAGGCGCTGATCGGCACGCCGTCGTTCGCGTCACCGAGGAGCCCGCACGGCGCGGCCGACTCCTGGCGATTCGAGGAGTTCTGCCACGAGTCGAAGGTGACGTGGAGCATGCCGCCGAGCGCGATCCGCGCGCCGCCCGCCGTGCCGATGCGGTAGGTCGCGAGCGCTCCGAAGGCCGGCGCCGCGCCGCCGCCGACGTCACCGTGGCGGACGACCTGGAGGCCGAGGAGCCCCTGGACCGAGAGCGCCCCCTCCTCCGCGGTCTCCCCTGACGGCGTGCCCTTCTCCGCGCGCTTCGTCGGGCCCGTCGCCGTCGCCGCGATCGCGCCGGCGCTGCCGGCCTCGCTCGGGGTCGCGGTCGGCGTCCCGCTCCCCTCCGGGCGGAGCGTGGCGTCGACGATCACGGCGCGGCCGAACTTCGCCTCGAACGTCGAGGTGTAGCGATCGTAGCCCGCGCGCGTGACGGCCACGTCGTGACGGCCCGGCGGGACGGTCCCGGTGAGGGGCGTCCTCCCCGGCATCGCCTTCCCGTCGACGACGACGCTCGCACCGTCCGGCGCGGACGTCACGGTCACGGAGCTCGGGCGCCTCTTGATCGCGTCGAGCAGCTGCTGCGCCTCGGCGCGATCGCTCTTCGGCAGCTCGGGGGTGGCGAGGTACCGCTCGAGCACCTCGGCCGCGCGCTCGGGCTGGTCGACGCGGTCGTAGCACTTCGCGATGTTCCAGAGCTCGATCGGCGGCGCGCCGAGCCGAAAGGCCTCCTCGAAGTACCGGATCGCGTCCGTGTAGCGACCGTCGGCGTACGCGCGCGCTCCCTGCTGATCGAGCGTACGCGCGCGCGCGAGGTCGCGCGCCGTGCCCTGGGCATGCGCCACGGCTGCGCTCGTCGTCGCGATCGTCGCGACGAGGGCGAGGGCGAGGGACGAGGTGCGCGCGCGAGGCCTCACGGGGTCGGCGAGTATCGCACGATCACGCGGAGACGAGGACGATGCGCGTGACCTCGGGCGGCGACCCGACGCGCGACGGCGGGCCCGTCGTCCCGAAGCCGCGGTTCACCCAGAGGGTCGAGCCCTGTCGCTCGTAGCGGCCGCGGACGAACTCCCAGAAGGCGGTGACGGGACTCGTGAGGGGACGGATTTGCCCGCCGTGCGTGTGCCCGCTCAGCTGGAGCGCGACGCGGCCCTGCGACTCGTGGAAGTAGATCGGCTGGTGCGCCAGGAGGATGCGCGGTCGGTCCTCCGGAACGCTCGCGAGGGCGCGCCCGAGATCGGGCCCGGCGAAGCCAGGTAGGGGGCGGCGGCGGCCCTGCATGTCGTCGACGCCGAGCATCGCGAACCCGCCGCCGTCACCGGGCCGGACGACGAGCCCCTCGTTCTGGAGCACGCGGACGCCGCCACGACGCAGCCGGTCGACGACCTCCCCCGGCCCGGCGTAGTGATCGTGGTTGCCGACGATCGCGAGCGCACCGTCGCGTGCGCCGACGTTTCGCAGGACGAGGGCGAGCGGATCGGCCGCCTCGGGGAGCATGTCGACGAGATCGCCCGTCGCGACCACGAGGTCGGGGCGCGCGCGACGGACGAGCTCGAAGCCCTGCGCGAGCTCGCGCTCGCCGATGAAGGAGCCGACGTGCACGTCCGAGACCTGCACGATCGTGTAGCCGTCGAGCACGCGGGGAAGCCCGGGGATCTTCACGACGACCTCTTCGAGCTCGAAGTCGAGGCGGCCCTTGACCATGCCCCAGCCGAAGGTGCCGAGCGAGACGCCGTAGACGCCGACGCCGGCGAGGCGACCGAGGGCGGCGCGGCGGTCGAGGACCGGTGCGGGGGCGGGTGCGGGGGCGGGGGCGGGTGCGGGCTCGACGGCGAGGCGAGGGCGGATCAGCAGCTTCACGAGGAGCGAGCCGATCGCGACGAGCACCACCGTCAGGGTCGCCGCGAACATCTCGAGCGTCGCGACCGCGAGCAGGTTGGCGACGATGCGGGACGAGCTCATGCGCGAGAGCGCGCGCGCGCCGGGAGCCGCGACCGAGAGCGCTCCCGCCAGGACGACGAGCGGGAGCCGACGGGAGGGGCGGTCGAGCGACGGGAAGCGGGCGAGCACCCATCGGAGCCCGAGGACGTGCACGACGGCGCTGACGACGAAGAGGAAGATCGCGAACGGTACGCGCACCTGGCGACCTTAGCAGTCAGGCGCGGACGCCGCTCACGACCCGCTCGATGCGGGCGAGATCGCGCTCGGCGCGAACGTCCGTGAAGCCGCGCGCCTCGAAGAGCGCGATCACGTCCGGCGCCTGCCCGGCGCCGATCTCCATCGCGAGCACGCCGCCCGGGACGAGGCGCGTGGGCGCTTCGTCCACGATGCGTCGTACGAGCGCGAGCCCGTCCTCGCCTCCGTCGAGCGCGAGGAGCGGCTCGAACGCGCGGACGTCCACCTGCAGCGTCGGGATCTCCGCCGAGGCGATGTACGGAGGGTTCGCGGTCACGACGTCGAAGCGGGCGCCCTCCGGCACGGCGGCGAAGAGGTCGCCCAGGGCGAACGCGACGTTGTACGCCCCGAGACGCGCTGCGTTCTCCCGCGCGAGGTCGAGCGCGTCGGGGCTGAGGTCGGTCGCGGTGACCTGCGCGGTCGGCCGCTGCCGGGCAGCCGTGATCGCGACGCAGCCGCTCCCGGTGCAGAGGTCGAGCTGGCGCATCGACATCGACACGTGGCGGGTGCGCCCGAGCGCGGTGTCGACGAGGAGCTCCGTCTCGGGGCGCGGAACGAGCACGCGCTTGTCCACCCTGAAGACGCGTCCGTAGAACTCGCGCTCGCCGCGCAGGTACGCGATGGGCTCGTGCGCACGCCGCCGCTTGACGAGCGCGCGCAGCATGGCGAGCTCCTCCTCCGCGAGCGGGCGCATCGCGTCGATGATGACCTGCGTGCGCGTGATGCGGAGCGCGTGCGCGACGATGAGCTCGGCGTCGAGCCGGGCGCTCTCGATCCCACGCGTGCGGAAATCGTCCGTCGCCCACTTCACGAGGGCGCCGATGGTCCAGACCTTCGGTGCGGCCTCAGCCTGCAAGCTTCTGCCGCTCCTCCGTCACCGCGGCCTCGACCTCGGCGCGGATGGCGGCGAGCTCGTCCTCGCTCCCCGCCTCGAAGCGCATGACGAGGATCGGCCCCGTGTTCGATGCGCGGACGAGGCCCCACTTCGGGGCGTCGCCCTGCTTGGGTGCCCCGGGGGAGCCCCCGACGGGGGGAAATCCGATGCGGGCGCCGTCGATGTCGAGCACGTCGTACCCCTTCTCCTTGTACCGCTTCGTGACGGCGGACACGACCTGGAACTTCACCGCATCCGGGCAGTCGACGCGGAGCTCCGGGGTCGAGAACGTCTTCGGGACGTCGGCGAGCATCTCCCCGAGCGGTCGCGGGTCGTTCGACAGGATCTCGAGCAGGCGGAGCGAGGCGTAGATCGCGTCGTCGTAGCCGAAGTAGCGGTCCGCGAAGAAGAGATGGCCGCTCATCTCGCCGGCGAGGAGCGCGCCCGTCTCCTTCATCTTCGTCTTGATGAGCGAGTGCCCCGTCTTCCAGATGACGGGCTTGCCGCCGTGCTTGGCGATGTCGTCGTACAGGGTCTGGGAGCACTTCACCTCGCCGAGGATCGTCGCGCCGGGCTTCTCGGCGAGGAGCGCGCGCGAGAAGAGGATCATCAGCTTGTCGCCCCAGATGATCTCGCCGGCCTCGTCGACGGCGCCGAGGCGGTCCGCGTCGCCGTCGTAGGCGAGGCCGACGCGCGCCTTGGTCTCGCGCACCCGCGCGACGAGCGCCTCCAGGTTCTTCGCCACCGTCGGATCGGGATGGTGGTTCGGGAAGCGGCCGTCCATCTCGCAGAAGAGCGGGTCGGGCGACAGGCCGAGCGCCTTCATCGTGCGGAGCGCGAGGGGGCCGCCGGCGCCGTTGCCCGCGTCGAGCACGAAGGGGAAGGCGCCGGTCTTCGTGTTCGAGAAATCGAAGCGCTTCTTCGTCTCCGCGACGTAGGCCTCCTCGACGTCGTGCGTCTCGACCTTGCCGGGCGCGCGGAGAGGCCCGAAGTCGCCCGCCACGATCGTCTCGCGGAGCGTCTGGATGTCCTTGCCGTAGAAGCTCGCCTTCCCGCGCATCATCTTGAAGCCGTTCTCGTCGCCGGGGTTGTGGCTCCCGGTGATCTGGATGCCTCCGTCGGTGCCGAGGTGGTGGACGGCGAAGTAGAGCATCGGGGTCGGACCGACGCCGATGTCGACGACGTGCACGCCGCTCGCGAGCAGCCCCTTCACGAGCGCCGCGAAGAGCCGGTCGCTCGAGAGGCGGCAGTCGCGGCCGACGGCGAGGCGGGGCGGGGCGCCGTCCGCGCCCGCGAGCATGACACCGAGGCCGCGGCCGACCCCTTCCGCGAGGGCGTCGGTCAGGTCGCGGTCGGCGACGCCACGGATGTCGTACTCGCGGAAGATGTGGCTGGGGATGCTCATGGAGGGGACACAAAAGCGTGGTTTCCCCGCGTCCGCAAGCTATGGTGCGCGCCCCGTGGACGCCCCCGCGCTGCCCACCACTGCCGCACCCAGCGCCCCGCTCCCGGAGCCTCCCGGCTACGTGTATGCCGCGACCGATCTCCGGCCCCGGCAGACCCGCGAGATCGAGCTGTGCCGGAAGGCCGCCGACTTCGACTGGCTCTACACCGGCGTGATGGCGGTGGGCACGGGGGCGAGCATCGTCCTCAGCTCCGGAGCCCTCAAGGAGGAGCGAAAGCCCGGCGTGCGACTCCTCGGACCGTCGGCGGTGGGCTTCTTCTGGGGCGGCTTCCTCTCTGGCGGCTACCTCTCGCTCCCGAAGTGCGACCCGCTCTGGGCCGGCGGCGCGCCGCCGGAGGGGGACGTCCGCGCGTCGTGGCCCGTCGCGCTGACGATCACGCTCGTCACGATCGCGACCGCCCCGGCCATCGACTACATCTTCCTCGGCCCCGTGGACCTCGACTGGAGCGTGCGAGAGCGGAGCGCGCGCGTCGGGGTCGCGATGGCAGCAGGCGCGATCGGCTCGCTCTTCCCGTATCTCCTCCCCCCGACCCCGTGGGCCGCGCGAAAGGAGATCGACAAGATCCGCCTCGCCCCCGTCGCGGGCGGCGCGATGTTCGGTTGGGGCGGCACGTTCTGACGCTCCGGGCTGCCGTTCACCGACCCTCGCTCGTCTCGCTCAGGCGCTTCACGTGCTCGAGCACGCGTCCGTGGATCCTGTGGAGGAGCAGCTCCGCGAAGGGCCGCCAGTACGCCGCCGGGTAGATCGCGAGCGTGTAGTGCGTCGTGCCCTCGAGGCGCGTGCGTCCTCCCGGGAGCGGGACGAGCCGGAACTCGCCGCCCTTCGACACCATGTACCCCTCGAGATGGGGAGCGTTCACGGTCCGGTACGGGCTCCACTCCGCCATCGACGGCGGCTGCGACGTCACGTCGAAGGCGAGGCGGCGCGGCTCGTCCCAGACCGTGATGGGCTCCACGAACGCGCCCGTCGAGAACTCGCACTGACGCACGGCGCCCACTCCTCGCCCGGAGATGCGCGCGCGCTGCGGATGCGCGATGCCGAGCCGGAAGAACCACTCGGGCGGCGGCGGGAGCTCGGAGAAGCCGACGACGTTCGGCCACACGCGTGAAGGCGGAGCGTCGACCTCGATCGTCGTCGTGACGTCGGCGAGCTCGGGCGCCGTCGTCTTCGCCTCGCCGAAGGCGCCGAGGGGGAGGAGCGCCAGGAGGGCGGCCTCGCGGCGCTTCACGCCGCCGGAGCTCGACGCGATGAGCCACGCCGTGAACGCGCCGATCGCGGAGAGGCCCGCGGCGATCGGGAGCGCCATCGCGAGACACAGGAGCCCCTCGAGAGCGAAGAGGAGGATCGCGGTGCCCGTCAGCACCGTGCTCGCCGCCGCGACACCGAGCGTGTGGCCGAGCGGCCGCATCCCGTTCGCGTTGTAGACGGCGCTCGACACCGCGCCCATCGCGAACGGCGTCGCGAAGAAGAGGACCGTGCCGTACGTGCCGAGCCCGTAGACGGCCACGCCGAGGATCGTGATCCCGAGGCCGACCGGCGCCAGCATCCCGAGGAGCGCGCTCCGGAGGCCCGGAGGCAGCGGAACCGTGCTCGGCGGACCACCATCTCCTCCGCCGGGGCGCCCCGGCGCGCGGTAGGCGAAGAGATGCGGCGGCGGTGACCACGCCGCGGCCTCCTTCGTGGGCAGGAGCGAGAGCGCCAGGATGACGACGTAGTTCACGACGGGCACGAGGAAGCCGGCGCCCCACCAGGGCGAGATCCCGGCGTCCGCCGCGCGACGCACGCTCATGCCGAGACCGATCCAGAGAAAGGGCAACGCCGCGACCGCGAGCGCGACGTGGAGCCCCTGCGGCACGCTCCCGAGCGCCTCTTGCCGGAGCACGAGGCTCGGGACCACGTAGCCGAACGGCGTCCACGTCTTGCCCGTGAACCCGTAGACGAGCCCGGTGTCGATCACGAACTTCACGAGCGCGAGGCCGAGCCCCCACGCCACGTAGGGACCACGCCGGACTCGCGCGCGGAGACCGAACAGCGCTCTCACTCCGAACATGCGGCGCAGCATACGCGCTCCTCGCCCCGCGAGGGTCAGGTCGCGATCGTCGTCGCGATCGCCTCGAAGACGACCGGCTGGAGGGCGCGGACACGCTCCTCCGACAAGCTCGAACCGTCGATCTCGGCGAGCTCGAAGCGGTCCGACACGACGCCGTCCTCCGACGTCGCGCGGAGCGCCACGATCTGCACGTCCGCGCGGAAGAGCGCGCCCGTGAGCGCGAGGAGGAGGCCGGGGCGATCGGGGGCGACGACGGTGAGGACGACGACGTCGCGACCCGTGCGCTCGAAGCGGACTCGGACGCTCCCCGGCGCGCCGTCGTCGGGCGGCGCCAGCGAGGGACGGCGCGGGACCGGCACCGGGCGGCCCGCGAGGACGGCCTCGATCGCCACCTGGACCTCCTCGACCTCCGCGGCGCGGAGCGCGACGGGCTCGCCTCGCTCGTCGCGACGACGGACCCAGAAGAGGTCGACCGCCTCGACGCGACCGCTCGCGAGCGTCCGTCCGTACGCGTGCGCGTCGACGACGTCGAGGTCCGCCGCCGCGAGCGCTGCCGTGATGCGGGCGGCGAGCCCGGGCTGGTCGTCGGCCACGATGCACAGGGCGAGCGTCCGCCCGGGGAGCTCCCGCCACGCCTCGACCCAGCACGCGCGCCCCCCGCGACGCAGGACGATCGCGGCGTGCTGCGCGACCGTCTCCTCGTCGAACGCCGCACGGTACGCGGGCGGCATGCTCGCGACGAACGCGACCGTCCCCGCCGTCTCTCCCCCGGAGTCTCCTCGCGCCATGCCTCCGAGGCTGCCCACCTCGCGTTGCCCCGAGGGGTCAGCCATGTTTCCGCGAGATGTCACGCTGCGCGAGCCGCACGCGACTCCGCGCCACGGCGCGGTCCGTCGCGGCAGGATCACGCGTTGACGGCGTCGGGCGCGAGCACCACGGTGCGGACGTGGAGAGAGAGACGACGACCATCTCGGTGATCGTCCCGACCTGGAACGAGCGCGAGCGCATCACGGAGGCGGTCGCACGCGCGCGCCTCGTCGGTGACGAGGTCATCGTCGCCGACGCGGGCAGCCCGGACGGGACGCGGGAGCTCGCGGAGAGAGCGGGAGCGGTCGTCGTGCCCTGCTCCGCGCGCGGACGAGGCGCCCAGCTCCGTGCGGGCGCATCGAGAGCGACAGGGGACGTCCTCCTCTTCCTGCACGCCGACGCGACGCTGCCGCCCGAGGCGCGCGGTGCGATCCTCCGCGCGCTCGTCGGGCCGGACGTGGTGGGGGGAAATTTCGCCCTGCGCTTCGCGCCGCCCTCCTTCGCCGCCAACCTCTTCACGCGGGTGAACGACGTGAGACGGCGCTTCTTCCACATCTACTACGGAGACTCCGCGATCTTCGTGCGGCGCAGCGTCTACGAAGAGCTCGGCGGCGTGCGCCCCTTTCCCATCCTGGAGGACTACGACCTCGTCCGGCGCCTCGAGCGTCGCGGGCGCACCGCGTACGTACGCGACGTCGAGGTCCATGCGAGCGCGAGGAGGTTCGAGGGGGCGCCGCTCCGAACGCTGTTCGTGTGGTCGTGCCTCCAGGTTCTCTTCTCCGTCTTCGGCGTGAGTCCGTACCGGCTCGCCCGACACTACGGCGATATCCGTTGACCCCTTCCCGACCGAGGAGCCGCGCAGATGAAGCCTGACGACGCGAACGGAAACCGGCCCACGGCGGACAGGCCGTTCCGCGTCTTCGTCATCGCGGGCTCCGACCGGCGGCAGTACAACTGCCCGGGGGTGGACTCGAAGGCGCGCGCGCTCGCGCTCCGCATCGCCGAACGGATGCCGTCCGACTGGGAAGTGGATCTGGAGGACCTCGGGAACGTCTACAAACGCCCGACGATCGCGAGCTGCAACGCGTGCGTCTCGACGTCGATGGCGCTCTGCGTGTGGCCCTGCAACTGCTACGAGAAGGGCGGACCCGAGCCCGATCTGATGTGGGAGCTCGACATGTACGCGCGGCTCGACCTCGCGGACGCGTGGATCATCGTGGGCCCGGTGAACTGGTACGCGCCGAGCAGCAACCTGAAGCTGATGTTCGACCGGCTCGTATGCGCGAACGGCGGCAATCCTCGCGAGGACCTCATCGCGCACAAGGATGCGGAGCGCGCCATCGCGCTCGAAGCGAGCCCGGCGTGGCGCGAGCTCTCCGTGAATCACCTCGAGGGGCGCACCGCCGCGTTCTTCTGCTACGGCGACGGAGGCGGCGACGAGCTCGACGCCACCGGACGGCCGAAGAAGCTCCTGCATCGCGCGTGGTTCGATCCGGAGAGGGAGCCGTTCGAGGACATGCGCGACAGCTACGCGCCGCTCGCTTGGCAGTGCCGCTACAGCGGCATCGAGGTTCCGGACGACCTCTGGACCTACGTGGAGTTCGGGCGTGGAAGGCCGTACTCCGCGAACCAGTCCGAGCACATGCCACGGGCCCCCGAAGATCCGCTGGGCAAAGCGGACGCCTTCGCGCTTCGCGTCGTCGAGCACGTCGGCGCGAAAGGCAAGGTCCCTCCTGGCCGGTACCGTGCGTTCGGTCACACGCCGCCGCGACACGGGAAGGAGGACCTTCGTCTCGCGTGGCGAGAAGCGAGGATGCGCGCCGGCGTCCCTCGCCCGGGAACATCCCCCGCGATCCAGCAGGAAACCGGGCTCAACGAGGACGTCACGCTCCGGCCGAAGGTCGGCGAGGGCGCGAAGCTCCGGCGATGAGGCTCAGGCCGTGGCGCCGCCGCAGCTCGAGCCCGATCCGGCGGTGCAGCCGAAGCAGTGACGCCCCGTCTGGATCAGGCGCGCCGCGAGCGTCGCCTCATCGTAGTCGCGGATGTGGCGCGGCGAGTCCGTCTCCACGGTCATGCCGAGCATCTGGTTGAAGTCGCAGTCGTGGAGAGTCCCGTCCCAGCCGACCGAGATCGTGCTCCGGCACATGACGGCGCGCGCGGCGACGGGATTGAACGAACGGACGAGGAGCTCCATGTAGCTCTCGAGGTTCCCGGACGCCTCGAGCCACTCGAGGTACCGGCTGATCGGCATGTTGGTGATCGCGATGAGCTCGTCGAACACGACGCCGTGACGCGACGCCAGCGCCTCGCGCCATGTCGCCTCGAGCGTGCGCTGGTCGACGGGGAGGTACGCGCCCGTCGGGTTCGTCACGAGCACGAGCCGTAGACCCGAGCGCCCGTCTCCGTAGCCCACCTCGTTCAGGCGCCGGAGCGCGCGGATCGAGCGCGCGAACACGTCGTCTCCACGCTGCCGATCCGTCCTCGCGGCCTCGACGTGGGGGAGAGAGCATACGAGCTCGACGCGATGCCGTGCGAAGAAGTCGGGGAGGTCACGGTGCGACGGGGTCTCGAGGATGGTGAGGTTGCAGCGGTCCATGACGCGGCGCCCGAGCGCGCGCACCTCTTCGACGAGCCCGCGGAAGTGCGGGTTCATCTCCGGGGCGCCGCCGGTGATGTCGACCGTCGGGATCGCCGTCCGCGCGAGCGCACCGACGCAGAGGTCCATCGTCTCGCGGCTCATGACCTCCCGCCGGTCGGGCCCCGCATCGACGTGACAGTGGCGGCACGTCTGGTTACAGACCTTGCCGACGTTCAGCTGCAAGACCTCGATCGCCACCGCTCGCAGCGGCTCGAGCTCGTGACGCGCGAGCACGGCGTCGAAGTCCGCGAGCGTGGCGATCGCGTCGAGCCGAGCGCGTTGCTCGGCGCCGCTCGCGAGCGGCGAGCGCCGTGCCTGCAGTGTCGGGAGCGCGCGGGCCATCCGATCTCCTTAGGCCGCGGCGGATGCATCGACAACGGCCCGTCGTGTCGCGCGACACGTCTCCGCAGCCTTCGTCGATCCTTGACGCAGACGGCGGGGCGGCGTCTCGTCCGCGCATGGCCGCGTACCACGACGACGAGGACCTGGCGCACTTCGGTGACCTCGAGACCCATCACCCCGACCTCTGGAAGGCGTTCTCCGCGTACTACCGCGTGGCGTTCGAGCCTGGGCTCCTCACGAAGCGCGAGAAGCTCCTCGTCGGCTTCGCGGTTTCGCAGGCCGAGCAGTGCCCGTACTGCATCCACAGCTTCACCGAGCAGTGCCTCGGCGCTGGGTTGACGATGTCGCACCTCGCCGAGGTCATGCATGCGGCCGCGTCGCTCCGCGCCGGCATCACGCTCGCGCACGGCCTCGTCGCGCACAACAGAGACAAGAAGCTATCGATGTGACGCGTCGGGGCGGAAGGGCATCGCGAGCACGTCCCGGAAGCGAAGAGCCTCCGGGTCACGCTGCTCGGGAAGCCCTACCGTGACCGTATCGGGGACGTCGTCACGGAACGAGCCCGCGACGCGATCGACGAAGGAGAAGATGGTCCCCCAGTTCGCGTTGCGCTCCGACGTGACGATGGAGTGATGAATGCCGTGGATCCGCGGGGTGACCACCAGCCACGCGAGCGCCCGCTCGAGGCGCGCCGGAAGCCGCACGTTCGCGTGGTGGAACAAGATCGAGATCATCGTCGCGGTCTGCCACACGCGGAAGGGGCGCGGGCGGACGCCGAGGAGCGCGACCTGCGCCGCGCGCCAGGGGACGGAGAGGACCAACTCGACGACGTGGAAGCGGAGCGCGGTCGTCGCGTCCATGTCCAGATCTGCGTGGTGCGCCGCGTGGAAGCGCCACAAGAGCTCGGAGCGGTGCGTGAGCCAGTGCCAGGCCGTGAGCGTCGCGTCGAGCAGCACGACCGCCGAGACGGTCTCGAGCGCCGGTGGCAGCCCGAGGCGCGGAAGGAGCCCGAGCCGACGACGCGCCACGGCGCGCGTGAGCAGGCCCGAGACGGGCCATTGCACGCAGGCCAGACCTGCCCCCGCGACGGCGGCAACGGCGAGGTTCCGGACGTCACGCCGCCGCTTGTCGTCGGTCGCGGCCCGGAGCGGCCAGCGCCGCTCTCCGAGGAGCAAGGCGCCGAGGAAGCCGGACACCACGAGCGCGATCATCGATCGACCGTCGCGGGCCGGGGAGCGGGATCGGCCCAGAGGAGATGGGGCCACCGGCGGGCGAGGAGGACCTCGATCATCCGGAGCACACGGGCGGAGACGCGGTAGCCGAAGCGCGACGTGACCGGCCAGGACCGAGCGATGTCGGCGGTGATGCGACGGCTCCCGTCGAGATCGCGCGCGAACTGTGCCGCGACGCGGGCGACGAAGTCGGGGTCGCGGACGAACACGTTCAGCTCGTTTGCGCACGCGATGCTCGTCGGGTTCATGTTGAAGCTGCCCACGGAGCACCAATCGTCGTCGACGAGCGCGTACTTGGCATGCGTCACGGTGCGTTGGTACTCGTACACCTCGACGTCGGACTCCAGCCACGCGCGGTACTCGCCGCGAGCAGCCCAGTGCACCGCGGGGAGGTCGGTCTGGTCGGGAACGACGACCTTGACGTCGACACCGCGACGAGCGGCGTCCGCCACGACCGCGCGCAGCTCGACCGGCGGAAAGTAGTACGCGTTGTGGATCCAGACACACCGCCTGGCAGCGCGGATCCGAGCGCAGTGCTCGTCGAGGACGGACGCCCAGCCACCCGCGAGGTCGGAGACGAGCGAGAGCTCCGGATGATCGAAGCGTGAGGTCGCCGCGCTCGGTGGGGTGTCGACGTCACGCTCCTCCCAGTGCCCTTCGAAGATGCGCGCGAAGCCCTCCACGGCTGGCCCCCGCACCCCGAGGCAGACGTCGAACCAACCCTCGCCCCCCTCCTCTACCGGTAGCCACTCGTTCCCCCAGGCAGACCCTCCGGTGAACGCGACGTCGTCCACGAGGACGATGCGGGCGTGGTTCCGCGGGAAGATGGCCGCCGGGATGGGGCGTCGCTGACGGTAGGGTCTCGCGCAGATGCCGCGAGCGCGCACCGCGTCGAGGTACGCCGGCGGCGTGTTCTTGCTCCCGAGGTCGTCGTACAGCAGCCTCACGTCGACGCCCGCAGCGAGGAGCGGCGTGAGCACGTCGACGAGCCGTCGTCCGAGCAAGTCGTCGCGGAAGATGTACGTCTCGATCCAGACGCGTCGACGCGCCGAACGGATGCCGTCCAGCATCGCCTCGAGCGCGACCGTCATCCCGGCCAGCAACTGGAGCTCGTGCTGCGACGTGGAGACGCGTGTTCCGCTCGCGATCATCCCCGCTCGCGAGCACGTCGCGTTCCAACCCGCATCGCGCGAGCCCGCAGAGCTAGCTAGTGGCAGGCGACGGGGGCGGCGGGCCTCGTGCCCTTCTCGGCGAGGGCCCTCGCCTGGGCGAGGAGCTCGCGCGCGGGGCCGACGTCGATCCGCGCGATCGTCGTCGTGCGGAGCGGGGATCCCTCGGGGTCGTCACGATGGGAGATGAGGCCGAACACGTCTCCGCCCGAGCCGTCGACGACCGGACCGCCGACGTCGCCGCGGCACAGCGGCGCGTCGATGACGACGTCGCTCCCGCGCGTCTTCCGGACCTCCGCCGTGCGCTGTCCGAGCGGGCGCTTGTCGCCGCGGCAGTGACCGAAGCCCAGCGCCTGGACCGTCGCGCCCGTCGCCGGCGCGCTGACGACCCGGAGCGGCGCCGCGAACGGCGTGGGCTCCGCGAGCACGAGCATCGCGACGTCGAGATCCTTCCACTCGCAGGCGGGGGCGAGCGCGTAGAGGGCCGTGCGGCGCGTCCACGTGAGCGCGGACGAGGCGATCTCGATCGTGTAGCTCCGGCCCTTCTCGAACGTCGTCAGGCCTGGCCCCTCGTGGTCGTGCTCGAGGCACTGCTGCGCCGTCGCGACGATCTTCGGTCCGAGGACGACCCCGGAGCAGGTCGAGCCGTTCGGCGTGTGGATGTGGACGAGGGCGCGCTCCTGCTTCGAGTCGGCGGCCGGCCGCTCGGGCTCGACGAGCTCCTCGTCCGACGGAAGCTCGGTGGAGAGGGCCGACTTCGCCTGGGCCGCGTTCGTCGGCGGCGCGTCGCTCCGAGACGATCCCGGCGCGTTGGGCCGCTCGTTGGAGACGAAGGACACTTGCGACGGATGGCTGCACGCCAGCGGCGCCGCGAGGAGGGCCACGAGGAGTCCGGTGGAGGCGAGCGTCGAGCGCATCATGATGCGATCGTACCGCACGCGAGGACGTCGCGCGCCGTCAGCCGACGCGAAGGAAGCGCGCGAGGACCTTCTTCTCGCCCCACCCCGGGAAGAACGCGACGACCGCCGGCTCCCCGGAGCTCACGAGCTTCAGGACCTCGCCGCGTCCGAAGCGGTCGTGGACGACGGTCATCCCACGTCGGAGGACGACCTCCTCCCCGGCGTCGCTCGCGTCGGCGTCGTACTCGACGTAGCGCTCGCCTGCGTCACGCATCGCCGGCGGCGCCGGGGCCTCCTGGGGATGGCGAAAGCCGGCGCCGCGCGGAGCGGTCGGCGTCGACGGGGACCGCCAGGACGTGGGCGCCGAGCCCCCCGTGGCCGCGCTGCGATCCCGGTCGATCCAGCGCCCCGACGATCCGCTCGCGCGCGCCGCCGGCGTCTCGAGGTGCTCGACGCCCTCGCGCGGGAGATCGCCGACGAACCGGCTCGGCACGCCGAGCCGCGTGATGCCGAAGATCTGCCGTTGCTTCACGTGGGTGATGACGAGGTGCTGCCGCGCACGGGTGACGGCGACGTAGGCAAGGCGCCTCTCTTCGTCCATCTCCTCGGAGGAGCGCGGCTCCTGGTTCCGGTAGGGGAACATGTCCTCCTCCATACCCGTGAGGAGGACGAGCTCGAACTCCAGCCCCTTCGCGCCGTGCACGGTCATGAGGGTGACCTTCTCGGTCTCGCGCCCGAGATCGTCCGTGTCGCTCTGGAGGCTGACGCGCTCGAGGAATCCCTCGAGCGTCGGGACCTCGCCGCGCGCCTCGGCCTCGGTCGCGTAGTCCAGCATCGACCCCTCGAGCTCGGCGAGGTTCTCGAGGCGGCCCTCCGCCTCGGCGGTGTCCTCCTTCTCGAGGGCAGCCTTGTAGCCGCTCTTGGCCAGCACGATCCGGAGGACGTCCGCCGGGGCGCGGTCCTTCGCCTCGTCGCGGAGGAGCGACATCAGCTCGCGGAACTGCCCGAGCCGCTTCCGCGGCGCGGTCCCGAGGTCCTCGGCGAAGTCCTCGAGGCGATCGAGCGCTTCCATGATGGAGAGGCGATTCGCGGAGGCGTACGTCGCGACGCGGTCGACGGTGGACTTTCCGATCCCGCGCGTCGGCACGTTGACGACGCGGAGAAGGTCGACGTCGCTTCGCGGGTTCACGAGCACGCGGAGGTAGGAGAGAGCGTCCTTAACCTCGGCGCGATCGTAGAACTTCGTTCCGCCCACGATCTGGTACGGCATGTCGACCGCGCGGAGCGCCTCTTCGAGGACGCGCGACTGGGCGTGCACGCGGTAGAAGACGGCGATCTCCTTCGGGCGGATCCCGGCCTCGCGCGCGTCCTTCATCGCGCGGACGACGCAGGCGGCCTCGTCGCGCTCGTCGGCGCACGCGATGACGCGAATCGGCGAGCCGTCGTCGTTGTCGGTCCAGAGCTCCTTCGGCTCCCGCGTAGGCGAGGGCGCGATCACGGCGAGCGCCGAGGAGACGATGCGCTTCGTCGAGCGATAGTTCTGCTCGAGCTTGACGACCTTCGCGTCGGGGAAGTCCTTCCGGAAGCCGCGGATGTTCCGCACGTCCGCGCCGCGCCACCGGTAGATCGACTGATCGTCGTCGCCGACCACGCAGAGGTTCTTCGTCCGGGCCGAGAGCCGCTGGATCAGGCGGTACTGGATCTGGTTCGTGTCCTGGAACTCGTCGACGAGGACGTAGTCGAACTTCCGCTCGAGCGCGTCGCGCGCGCGGACGACCTCGACGCCGACGCTGCCGTCGGCGGGCGCCTCGAGGATGCGGACGACGCCGAGGATGAGATCCTCGAAGTCGAGCGCGTTGGCCGCGCGGAGCGACTCCTCGTAGCGCTCGTAGGCCTTCCGCACGACGTCATCGACGAAATTGTCGAGTGACATGTCGCCCGGGCCGCGTCCCTCCTGCTTCTCCTTGTGGACGCGAGAGAGCATCTGCTTCGGCGGATAGCGCTTGTCGTCGAGCCCGAGATCGCGGAGCGCGCGGGTCATGACGGACTTCTGATCGGTCGTGTCGTAGATGACGAAGCTCTTCGTCCGCTCGATCGCGTCCGGGAAGAGGCGGAGGAACTTCGCGCACGTCGAGTGGAAGGTGCCGACCCAGAGGTCCCGTGCGACGGGGCCGAGCAGATCGGGGCGCTCGAGCCGCGCGCGCATCTCGCCGGCCGCCTTGTTCGTGAACGTGACGGCGAGGATGCGCCACGGCGCGACGTTCTCGCGCGCGACGAGGTTCGCGATGCGGTACGTGATGACGCGCGTCTTGCCCGAGCCCGCGCCGGCGAAGACGAGGAGCGGACCCTGTGCGTGGGCGACCGCCTCGGCCTGCGGCGGGTTGAGCTCCGGCAGGACGAGCGTCGCGGGCGCCGGCCGCGGCGGCACGGCGGGCGCGG
>JALHPN010000069.1 GCA_022842465.1 Polyangiaceae bacterium
CGCCCGTCGTCGCGCACGCGCACTTCGACGCTCCGGTTGCCGTCGCTCTCGCACGTCACGGAGATCGCCGCCGCGGGCGGCTTGCCCTCGGCGAGGCGCTCGGCCGTCGTCTCGATCCCGTGGTCGACCGCGTTGCGCAGGAGGTGCACGAGGGCCGGGAAGATCCGCTCGGCCACGGTCTTGTCGAGCTCCGCGCTCCCCCCGGAGACCTGGAGGCGGACCTCCTTCCCCGTCGTCCGGCCGAGGCTCCGCACGAGGAGCGGCAGGCGGTCGAGCACCGCCGACATCGGCACCATGCGTACGCGGAGGATCGCGCCGCGGAGATCGCGGACCTGCCGCGCGTGGTCCGTGAGGATGCTGTCGAGCTCGCGCGTGTTCACGCCCGCGGCAGCGAGTGCGACGGCGGCGCGGGCGAGCCGCGAGCGGGTGACGACGAGGGACGACAGGATGTCGAGCGCCGCGTCCACCCGCGACACCTCCACGCGGAGCGAGTCCCCGTGGTCGTCGTGGTTCAGGTCGGGGACGTCGAGCGCCTCGAGCCTCGGCTCGGGCGCGCCAGGACGAGCAGCCAAGAGCTCACGGACTTCGTCTGGGGCCGAGCTCGCCGCCTCCGCGACCGCCGCGTCGTCGCGGGCCGTCAGGACGACGAGGGCGAAGAGGAGGCTGCGGTCTCGCGGCGCGCCCTTCGGCGAGAGCGGGACGACCTTGACGATCTCGCCGATCGCCGAGACGCGCTCGCGGATCGTCGTGATCGAGAGGCCCAGGTCGGCCTTGGCCTTCGACGGGACGAAGTCGACGCGGAGAGCGCGGAGCCCCGCCATGACACCAACGACGAGCTGCTCGCGCTCCGAGGGAGAGAGGCGCTCTTCGATCTCGGCATCGGCCACCACCGACGCGTCGTCGGTCGCCGAGGGCTCCGGTGCCTCGGTCGCGAGCGCGTCGAGCTCGGCGAGGAGCGCCGCCGGCGCCTCGGCGATCGGCTTCTCGGCGGCGACGGCGTGCACCCGCGACCCGACCGCAGCGATGCCGTCGACGATCGCGTCGAAGGCGCGGGCCGGGAGCTTTCCTCCGCCACGCTCCGCGTCGCGGAGGAGCGTCTCGAGGCGATGCGTGATGGTCACGACCGGCTCGACGCCGACCATGGCCGAGAGCCCCTTCACGGTGTGGACGAGCCGGAGCACCTCACGCAGCTCGCGACCGCACGGACGCCCTGCGCGCACGGACGCGTCCATCGCGACGAGCCGCTGCCGGACCACGCCGAGGTGCTCGTCCACCTCCGCGAGGTAGGCGGCCTTGAACTCGCGCAGATCGACCTTCACGCCGTCGCTCCTCCGAGCAGGCCGTGGACGGCCCCGAGCAGCGCCTCGGGCGTGAAGGGCTTCGTCATGTAGCGGGAAGCACCGGCGGCCAGGACGGCAGCCTTCGACGTGTCGTCCCCGCGTGTCGTGACGACGAGGATCGGAAGCGAGCGGAGCGCGTCCTGCCCCCGGACGAACTCGACCACCTCCACGCCGCCGATGTCCGGCATGTTGAGGTCGAGGACGACGAGATCGAAGCGCTCGAGGGAGAGACGCTCGATCGCCTCGAGGCCGCTCGCGGCGTGCGTGACGACGATCGCGCCGTCAGGCCGCAAGCAGGCCGTGATCATGTCGCGCATCACCTTGCTGTCGTCGACCACGAGGATCTCGGTCACACGCATTCTCCTTCGCCGTCTATCTGGTTACACGAGCGCGGCGCGCGCGCGAAGGTGGCGAGCGCTCGACTTCCTACCGCGTCACCGTGACGCATGCCGTGACGCCGCGCCTACGGGCGCGCCCACGAATCGTCCGCGCGCCGCGAACGTCGGGTTTGCACCGGGTGGCCCCCGCGTTATGAACCCGCGCGGGATGATGGTCAGACGCGAGCGCGGAACGGTCTGGGTCCTCGAGGACAGCCCGCTCGAAGCCGAGATGGCACGCCGCGCCCTGACGCCCAGCGACGACGTCGAGCTCTTCTCGGACGGCTCGGTGATGCTCGAGAGGCTCGGCCGCGGCGCCGTGCCCGAGGCGATCGTCCTCGACTGGCAGCTCCCGGGCGTCACGGGCCTCGAGGTCTGCCGCTTCGTCCGGAGCCTCCACGATCCGATCGCGCTGCCGCTCCTCCTCCTCACGGTCCACGGACGGAAGGAGGACGTCGTCGAGGGCCTCGCCGCCGGCGCGAACGACTACGTGACGAAGCCCTACGACGTGGCCGAGCTCGTCGCGCGCGTCGGCACCCTCGTCCGCACGAGCCGCCTCCACCGCGCCCAGGTGGAGCGCGCGAGGGACCTCGAGCTCGCGGCAGAGCTCGGCGCCGCGCTCGCACGCGCGGACTCCGCGTCCGAGAGCGCGCGACGCTGCGCCGAGGCGCTCGCGAAGCACGTCGACGCGAGCCTCGTCGAGCTGTGGGGCGTGGCGGGTGACCGACACACGAAGCTCGCGTCCGTCGCGAACGGCGACCTCTCGATCTCGCCCGACGTGGTGCGGCAGGTCGCGCGCGAGGGGAAGCCGTTCGTGACGAACGACTGCGCATCGCAGCCGTTGCTCGCGTCGTGCGCCGACGCGCCCGGGTTCGCCGCGCTCCCGCTCCTCACGGGCGGGGGCGCCGTCGTGGGTGTCGTCGCGCTCTGCTCGCGGCGCGCGCTCGACGACGCCGCGGCGACGCTCTCCACCGCGACGGACCTCCTCGCCGCCGGGCTCGCGCGCGCGCGGGCCGAGGACGAGCGCTCCACGAGCCTCCTTCGTGAGCGCAACGCGCGGGCGGAGGCCCAGGCGGCCAACCGCAGCAAGGACGAGTTCCTCGCGATGGTCTCGCACGAGCTCCGCACGCCCCTGAACGCGATCTCGGGCTGGACCACGCTCCTGCTCGAAGGCGGCCTCGCCCCCGACCGCACCCGCCGCGCGCTCGAGGTCGTCCATCGGAACGCCCGCGCCCAGGCCCAGCTCATCGAGGACTTGCTCGATATCTCGCGCATCACCTCCGGGCGCCTCCGCCTCGACGTGTCGACCGTCGACGTCCCTGCCGTCGCGCTCCTCGCGCTCGAGGCCGTGCGGCTCGCGAGCGACTCGAAGGGGATCCGCGTCGAGGTCGACATCGATCCCAACGCGGGGGTCGTGCAGGGAGACCCGGCGCGCGTCCAGCAGATCGTCTGGAACCTCCTCTCGAACGCGACGAAGTTCACGCCCGCCGGCGGCGCCATCACGCTGCGCGTGCGGCGCACGGCGGAGCAAGTCGAGGTCGAGGTCGAGGACACCGGCCAGGGGATCAGCCCCGAGTTCCTCCCGTACGTCTTCGAGCGCTTCAAGCAGGCCGACAGCTCCGCGACCCGCAACAAGGGCGGCCTCGGCCTCGGTCTCTCGATCGTGCGCCACCTGGTGGAGCTCCACGGCGGCACCGCCGAGGCCTGGAGCGCCGGGGTCGGCACCGGCTCGCGGTTCACCGTGCGATTCCCGCCCCGCGTGCGGACGCCGGTGGCGGACGAGGGCCTCTCGCCGATCCCAGAGGCCGTGCGCGCGGCGCTGCAGGGGCTACGCATCCTCGTCGTCGACGACGAGCAGGACTCGCGCGATCTCCTCCAGACCATGCTCGAGTCCTGCGACGCGGAGGTGACGGTGACGTCCAACGCCGCCGACGCCTTCGCCGCCGTGCAGCGCGACGAGCCGGACGTGCTCGTGTCGGATCTCGCGATGCCGGGCGAGGACGGCGTCTCGCTGATCCGCCGCGTGAGGGCGCAGGCGAAGGCGCCGCAGCTCCGCGCGGTGGCCGTGAGCGCGTACGCGCGCCTCGAGGACCGCGAGCGGGCGCTGAGCGCCGGCTTCGACGCGCACGTGGCGAAGCCGGTCGATCCGGAGAACCTACTCTCTGTCGTCGGCGATCTCGTCGCGGCGCGGTGAGCGTCGAGCTCTCAGAAGAGCGCTTCGGACGGCTTCTTCAGCTCCACCCTGACGGGCTTCGCGTTCCAGATCTCGTCGGCGTACTGGCGGATGGTGCGGTCCGACGAGAATCGCCCCATGTGAGCGATGTTCGTCACGGCCATCGCGTGCCAGCGCTTCGGATCCGAGAACGTCTCGGCGACCTTCGCCTGACACGCCACGTACTCGTCGAAGTCGGCGAGCAGCATGTACGTGTCGTGCTGGAGGAGATGGTCGGTGAGCGGACGGAAGAGCGCCGGATCCTCGCTCGAGAAGAAGCCCCCGGCCACGAGGTCGATGACCTCGCGGAGGCGCGCGTTCTGCTCGTAGACCTGCCTCGGCCGGTAGCCGGTGCGCTGGAGGTCGTGCACCTGCTCCGTCGTGAGGCCGAAGAGGAAGAAGTTCTCCTCTCCGACCGCAGCCCGGATCTCGATGTTCGCGCCGTCGAGCGTGCCGATCGTGAGCGCGCCGTTCATCGAGAGCTTCATGTTCCCAGTGCCCGAGGCCTCCTTGCCGGCGGTGGAGATCTGCTCCGAGAGGTCGGACGCGGGGATGATCCGCTCCGCGAGCGAAACGCGGTAGTTCGGGAGGAAGGCGACCTTCAGCTTGCCGCCGAGGTCGACGTCGCCGTTCACGACGTCCGCGATCGAGTTGATCAGCTTGATGATGAGCTTCGCGGTGCGATAGCCCGGCGCCGCCTTCGCGCCGAAGAGCACAGTGCGCGGCGCGACGAGCGTGGCCGGGTCGCGCTTCGCGTCGAGGTAGATGCGGATCACGTGGAGCGCGTTCAAGAGCTGCCGCTTGTACTCGTGGAGCCGCTTGATCTGGACGTCGAACATCGAGTCCGGGTCGAAGCGGTACCCGATCGTCTTCTCGATGTACTTCGCGAAGTCGGCCTTGTTCTGCCGCTTCACGGCCGCGACGCGCGCGACGAACGCCGCGTCCTTCGCGAAGGGGGCGAGCTTCTCGAGGCGATCCAGATCGGTGACCCAGCCAGGTCCGATCGCCTCCGTGATGAGCGCCGACAGCCGCGGGTTGCACTGGTGGAGCCAGCGTCGCGGCGTGACGCCGTTCGTCTTGTTCGAGAACTTCTTCGGCGACATCGAGGCGAAGTCGCGGAGCACGTCCGCCTGGAGGAGCTCCGAGTGCAGCGCCGCGACGCCGTTCACGGCGTGCGAGCCGACGACGGCGAGGTGCGCCATGGCGACCTTCTTCTCGGGGCCCTCCTCGATGATCGACATGCGGCGGAGCCGCGCCTCGTCGCCGGGGAACTGCGCCATCACGCTCCGCATGAAGCGCCGGTTGATCTCGTAGATGATGAAGAGGTGGCGCGGGAGGAGCCGC
Source organism: Polyangiaceae bacterium (assembly GCA_022842465.1). Lineage (GTDB taxonomy): Bacteria > Myxococcota_A > Polyangia > Polyangiales > Polyangiaceae > Labilithrix. The sequence continues at coordinate 5,274 of JALHPN010000069.1, forward strand.
TCGAACATCGCCACCGGCCATTTTTCGAGCGCCTCGGCGAGCAGCGTGTGGTTCGTGTAGCCGAGCGTCGCGACCGTGAGCTCCCAGGCGCGGTCCCACGGGACACGCTCCTGGTCGACGAGGACGCGCATCAGCTCCGCGACCGCGATCGCCGGATGCGTGTCGTTCAGCTGGATCGCGTTCTTCTCGGCGAACGCGTCGAACGACGTGTGCGTCTTCTTGAAGCGGCGGACCACGTCCGAGATCGCGCAGGCGACGAAGAAGTACTCCTGTTTCAGGCGAAGGTCCCGTCCGGCCTGGTTGTGGTCGTTCGGGTAGAGGACCTTGGAGATGACCTCGCTCGTGTTCTTGTCCTCGACGGCGCGCACGTAGTCGCCGTCGTTGAAGACGGTGAGGTCGAACTCGTTCGAGGCGCGCGCCTGCCAGAGGCGGAGCGTGTTCACCGTGTCGTTCTGGAAGCCCGCGATCGGCGTGTCCCACGGGACGCCGAGGACCTTCTGGGTGTCGACCCACTTCGCGTGGAGGACGCCGTGGGGGTCCTGGTGCTCCTCGACGCGGCCTCCGAAGTTCACCGTGACGGAGTACTCGGGACGGCAGATCTCCCACGGGTTGCCGAACTTGAGCCACTCGTCGGGGCGCTCGACCTGCCAGCCGCGCGTGATCTCCTGCTCGAAGATGCCGAACTCGTAGCGGATGCCGTAGCCGTAGCCCGCGTACCCGAGCGTCGCCATCGAGTCGAGGAAGCAGGCCGCGAGGCGGCCGAGGCCGCCGTTGCCGAGGCCGGGCTCGGGCTCCTCCTCGAGGAGATCGGCGAGCTCGAGGCCCGCGGCGTGGAGGAGCTCGCGCGCGCGCTCGTAGAGCCCGAGCGCGTTCAGGTTGTTCGCCATCGCGCGCCCGAGGAGGAACTCCGCGGAGAGGTAGTAGATGCGCTTCGCGTCCTCACGCCCGTACGTCTCCTGGGTCTGCGCCCACCGGTACGTCAGGCGATCGCGGACGGTGTGCGCGAGGGCGACGAAGCGGTCGAGCGACGTCGACGTCCCGGCGCGCTTGCCGAGCGTATAGGAGAGGTGGTCGAGGAACGCGCGACGGAGCGTCGCCTTGTCCATTCCCGTGCGATCGTCCTCGTAGAGAGGCGTCCCGGACGGGGGCTCGACAGAGATGCTGTTCGGCGGCGCGCTTCCGGGGCCGCCGCTGCGCGAAGAGGCAGACGACATGGGGCGAGCCTATCAGAGGCTTCGCGTCATCGGGGCGCCTCGGTCGCGGGAGCTGCGGCCGAAGCGGTCGGGAAGACGAGGACGAACGAGCGCTCGCCGACGGCGTAGAGCGTCGTCCGCGACGGGTCGGCGCCGTAGACCTCGTGCGTCGCGTACCAGGGCAGGGCCTGCCACGTGGACGTCGCCTTCACGTACTCGGGGACGACGAGATCGAGCTCCGCGTAGCGGCCGTCGGTCGCGGCGACGAGCTCGGGGCCGAAGCTGTACGCCCTCGTCGAGGGCGGCGGCGCGAGGTCGTTGTGCATCATGCCGCCGTAGGCGACGACGGTGCGCCGCGTGGCTCCTGCGTCGGACGCGGCGCTCCGGCCGAGCAGCGTGCGGACGCGCGCGGCGGTGAGCGACCGCACGAGGCCGAGCATGACCGCGACCGCGTCGTCCCCCGCGTCGGTGATGGCCTTGAAGTCCGCGCACGTCGGGCGGAGGAGCCACGGCTGTGTACCGAGGGCCTTGGCGCGCATGCCGAGCGCTTCGTACTCGTTCACGTTCGACGCGGCCTGCGCGGTGGTGACGGGCTTCTGCGCGCTCGCGACGGCCTTCACCTCCTGCTTGCAGGAGGGATCGGGGGCCCAGAGCTCCACCACGATGTCGCTCGCGCGGGGCGCGACGAGCGGGAGGAGGGTCGTCGTGAAGCGCTTCGTCGCGGAGGAGATGCCCTCGGTGCCGCGCTGGGCGTGGGCCTCGCCGACGGCGAGCACGAGCGGGTCCGTCGCGTCGACCACGGCGCGGAGAGCGTCCTCGGGGGTGGCGAAGCGGGCGCAGCGGAGAGGGGGGCCGGCGTCGGGGGAGGCGGGGCGCGCGGAGGCGCAGGGGGTGCCCTTCGCGAGGGGAGAGCGGGGGTCGGGTGCGGGTGCGGGTGCGGGTGAGCTCCCGCTCGCGGGTGAGGTCGCGGTCGGGGACGGGGTCGGGGACGGGGACGGGGACGGTGTGCAGGCGGCGAGGAGGAGGAGGGCCGCGACGACGGTGATGCGGGTCATCGCGGAGGAGCCGTCGGGGCGCACGTCGACACGCCGGCGCCGACGATGCGGAAGCCGCCGACGTCGTTCTTCACGTTCTTGAGCGAGCCGTCGCCGCTGGCCGCGTACCGCGTCACGGTCGAGGGCTGCCCCACCGACGTGTAGAACCAGAAGTCGCCGCCCCAGAACGAGAAGGCCCACGCCGTACCGGTGACGACCCCGTCGAGGGTCTTGTTCCCGCTCGTCGCGCCGGTCGCCTTGTCGATTCGAGCGAGGGTCGCAGGGATGGTGGTGAAGAACCCGTAGAGCTTCCCGTCGCCGGTGCCGGTGAGCTCCGCCCCCTTCCCGTTCAGCGGGGCCGAATAGTCGCCGATCCTGGTGAGCTCGAAGGTCGACAGATCGATCTTCGCGAGACCCGAGCCCTCGTTCACGCCCGTGATCCCCGCGACGTAGAGGGTCTCCGCCGTGGAGCCGGCGGAGTCCGCCGCGAACGCCATGCCGAACCTCACGAAGCCCTGCTGTCCCTTCCTGAAGGGCGTCGCGGTGCAGCTCGCGTCGGCGGTGCTCACCTTCATCAGCGAGCCCTCGGACATGTTCACCCAGGCCGTGCCAGCGCGATCGACCGCCATCGAGTTCGGGGTCTCGGAGGTCGGGCACGAGAGCGGGCCGATCTTCGCGAACGTCAGCGTCGACGGGTCGAAGCTGTAGAGGTCGTTCTGACCGCTGACGACGTAGACGAGCTTCGCGGCTTCGCTGCATCCGTCCTCGTTCGCGCCCCCCGAGCTCGCTCCTCCGTCCCCGCCGCTCCCGAAGCCGCCCCCGGAGGAGCCGCCCGACGACGACCCGCCGCTCGACGCGCCGAAGCCGGAGCGCTCGTCCGAGCCTCCGCACCCGAACGCCACGCCGCACGTGACGAGCGCGACGACCACGATCCCCGACCCCTCGACCCCGCTGCGAATCATGCCGGAATGCTACTCCGACGCGCGTCGGCGGGCGACGATCGCGCGGGCTCGCGAGGTGGCTCGCGGTGATCTGCCCTCACCTCTCACACGTCTCACGGATCACCGGCGACCTCGAGGCACTCCACCATGCGCGGGCCGATCGACGCGACGTCCGCGGCGGGCAGCTTCTGCGAGCCCGGGTGCGAGTCGGTCCCCATGATCGACGCGAAGACACCGGACGCCCGGAGAGCGTCGACCGCGGTCCCGGGGAGAACGAGATGGCTCGCGATGGCGTGGACCTTGGACGCGCCCGCGCCGAGGTACGCCTTGGCGGCCTGCACGAGCGACGAGCCCGTCCGGATCATGTCGTCGTAGATCACGACCTCCCGCCCGCGAACGTCGGCGTTCACGCCGGTGACCGCGAGCTCGCCCGACGTCGCGTCGCGACTCTTGTAGACGAAGGCGGGCTCGACGTGGAGGTCACGCGCGAGCGACTGGACCCACTTGGCGCGCCCCGCGTCGCAGGCGCCGAGGACGAAGGGCGTCGTCCCCATCCGCTCCTTGATCTTGGCGGTCACGATGGGTGCACCATACACGTGCCGCGTGAGGACGCGGTCGTCGAGGTAGAACTCGATGCCGTCGGTGTGGAGATCGAAGAGGAGGACCTTCGTCCCGCCCTCGGGCGATGGGATCGACGACAGGAGTCGGGCCCGCGACTTCGCGACGACCACCTCCCCCGTCTTCACCGCGCGTTCCATCGTCGCGTACCCGAAGTAGGGCATCACGATCGTGAGGGAGCGGGCGCCGCCGCGCGCGATCCCGCACGCGAGGTCGAAGACCTCCAGCCAGTCCACGTCCGTCGGCGTTCCCCCGAGGAGGACGACGTCGCGCCCCCAGAGCTCCGAGCGGATACGGAGGTAGCGCTCCCCGTCGGGGAAGTTCTTGCGATCGACGACGCCGTGCTCGAAGTGGCCGGCGGCGAGGAACGCGTGCTCGAGGTAGGCGTAGGACGGAATGGTGAAGAGGAGACGGCGGGACATCGGGGAGCCCTGGAGTATCCGCCATCCCGACGGCAGACCGCTAGGAGGGTGTCCCTGAATTCTCCGTCGCTCCCCCGTGCCCGCGTGCTCGCCCCGTGCGCCGTCGCCGTGCTAGAGCCGCACCCATGACGTACGAGGAGCTCCGTCGCGCGTGGGAGGCGAAGGTCGCTGCGGTCGAGGCGAAGGACGAGCCGCGGCCGCGCGTCGCGAACCTCGCCGGGCACGCCGACGTCGCGCCCCTCTACGGACCGGACGACCTGGCCCGCGCGGGCTTCGACCCGGTCACCGCGCTAGGCGTCCCGGGCTCCCCGCCCTTCACCCGCGGCGTCCAGCCGAACATGTACCGCGGGCGCCACTGGACGATGCGTCAGTACGCCGGGTTCGGCACCGCGTCCGAGTCGAACGAGCGCTACCGCTATCTCCTCGCGCAGGGTCAGACCGGCCTCTCCGTCGCCTTCGACCTCCCGACCCAGATGGGGCGTGACTCGGACGACGAGCGGAGCCTCGGCGAGGTCGGGCGCGTCGGCGTCGCGATCGACTCGATCGAGGACATGAGGCTCCTGCTCCGCGGCCTGCCGCTCGACGCCATCTCGACGTCGATGACGATCAACGCGACGGCGTCGACCCTCCTGTGTCTCTACATCGCGGTGGCAGAGGAGCAGGGCGTCCCGCGCGCGAAGCTACGCGGGACGATCCAGAACGACATCCTCAAGGAGTACATGGCCCGCGGGACGTACATCTACCCGCCGCGCCCGTCGCTGCGCCTCATCACGGACATCTTCGCCTTCTGCGGGAAGGAGGTGCCCTCGTGGAACACGATCTCCATCAGCGGCTACCACATCCGCGAAGCGGGCTGCGACGCGGCCCAGGAGATCGCCTTCACGCTCGCCGACGGCATGGCCTACGTCCAGGCGGCGATCGAGGCTGGGCTCGACGTCGACAAGTTCGGGGCGCAGCTCTCCTTCTTCTTCAACGTGCACAACAACCTGGTCGAGGAGATCGCCAAGTTCCGCGCGGCGCGCCGGCTCTGGAGCACGATCATGAAGGAGCGGTTCGGCGCGAAGACCGACCGCGCCCGAGCGCTCCGCTTCCACGGGCAGACGGCGGGAATGACGCTCACGGCGCAGCAGCCCCTCAACAACGTCGTACGCGTCACCATCCAGACGCTCGCGGCGGTCCTCGGGGGATGCCAGTCGCTCCACACGAACAGCTTCGACGAGGCGCTCGGCCTCCCGACGAGCGACGCGGTGACGATCGCGCTCCGCACGCAGCAGATCGTCGCGCACGAGTCGGGGGTCGCGGACTTCGTCGACGCGTTCGGCGGGAGCTACGCGGTCGAGGCGCTCACCGACCGGCTCGAGGCGGAGGCGAAGAAGTACATCGCGCGCATCGACGAGCTCGGCGGGATGGTCTCCGCGATCGAGCAGGGGTATCCGCAGCGCGAGATCCAGAACAGCGCGTACGCCTACCAGATCGAGGTCGAGAAGCGGCAGCGCGTCATCGTCGGGATGAACGACTTCGTCCAGGACACGCCGCCGATGCCGGTGATGAAGATCGATCCGGAGATCGAGCGGGCGCAGGTGGCGCGCCTCCGCGCGATGCGCGCGAAGCGCGACGCGACGAAGCACGCGGAGGCCCTCCGCCGCGTCGAGGCCGCAGCGAAGGGAAACGACAACCTCCTCCCCCTCGTCCTCGACGCGGTGAAGGCGGAGGCGACCGTCGGCGAGATCGCCAGCGTCCTCCGCGACGTGTGGGGCGAGCACGTCGAGACGCTGGTGCTCTGATCCGATCCGATCAGAACGATCCGCCACCCAGCGTCAGGAAGGTGCTGACCGGGGTGACGTCGGGGATGAAGCTCGGGTGGATCTCGAGGCCGAGCATGAACTGGCTGCGCTTGCCGGGCTTGTTCGCGCCGAGGGCGATGCCGATGCGGCCCTGGAGGCCGATGAAGGTGCCCGCGATCGCCTTGCTGCTCGAGCCCGCCGTCGACACCGAGGCGCTGCCGAACGCGAAGCTGTCGAGGGAGGGGCCGATGCCGATCTGGAAGATGCGCGCGAGGGTCGCGTCGATCACCACCGAGTTGTAGACGAAGGCGCCGACCGCCGCGCTCGAGCCGGTCGTGTCGTTCCCGCCCGCGACGCCGATCGCGGCGGTACCTGCGTAGTACACGCCGACGAGATCATTGATCTGCGCGCCGATCTGGATGCCAGCGCCGCCGCCGCCGCCCGAGCGCTCCGGGACGAACCACGGGCCGCCGAGGACGTGCCCCGCGATGCGGAAGCGGGTCTTGTCGGCGGGGTCGTCCTCCGTCTTGGCGGGTGCGGGGGCCGGAGCGGTGGCCGGGGCCGGCGCCGTCGCGGCGGGAGCCGGAGCTGCCGGAGCGGCCGGATCCACGGCAGCGGCCGGAGCCGGGGCCGCCGCGGGTGCCCCCGTCGCGGCGGGCTGCTGCGCGTTCGCTTCCAGCGCGAACGTCACCACACCAAGACCAAGTGCGACCCGTACGGCAAGCAGGCGAGTGTTCATTCGTATAAGGACGAGCTCTACCAGGATGCGATTCACACTCGGAAGCAATCCGCGGAACCTTCTCGCGACGTCCGCCTCTGGCATCCACGGTGACCAGTCGCCATGCACCCACCCCATGCGCCCATGCGATACGCTCGCGCGCCATGACCGCCGAGAGCACCCCCGTCGTCCGTCGCATGGTGATGTTCAAGCACGGCGTCGCCTACCTCGAACGCGGAGGCCGCTGCGACGGCCCATTCGAGCTCTCGTTCAAGCGCGACGAGATGAACGACATCCTGAAGTCGCTCGCGATCTGGGTCGCGCGCGGCGACGCGAAGGTGGGCGCCGTCGCGTTCGACAAGCCCGAGGATCCCGAGGAGGCGCTCGTCCGTCGGCGCCTCGCCCTCGTCCCGGGGGAGACCCTCGAGTCGCTCGTCTCCGCCCTCCGCGGTCGTCGCATCGCCCTCCACGCCGGCGGCGCGCGTCACGAGGGGGAGGTCCTCGGCCTCCAGCGCCTCGAGGGACCGCACCACGCCGATCGCCGTCTGCTCCTCCTCCGGACGGCCGACGAGAGCGTCTCGCTCGTCGATCTCGAGACGCTCCGCGGCCTGGAGCTCCTCGAGCCCCCCTCTCGCGCCGACCTCGCCTTCTTCGTCGATCGGAGCCGCGCCGCGACCGCGGGCGAGAGCCGCCTCGTCCACGTCGACGTCAAGGGCGTCGCGGAGGATCTCCGCGTCTCGTACGTCATCCCCGCGCCGACGTGGCGCGTGAGCTACCGGATCGCGCGCTCGGGCGAGGAGACGACGCTGATGGCCTGGGCGATCGTGCACAACCCGGCCGACGAGGACCTCACCGACATCGACCTCACGCTCACGACCGGCCAGCCCGTGTCGTTCGTGATCGACCTCTACAACCCCAAGAACGTGCGCCGCGCCGTCGTCGAGGAGCAGACCCGCGCCGCGGCCCCGCCGACCCGCTTCGAGCGAGCCCCACGCGCCGCGCGCATTTCCCCGCCCTCCATGCTCGGACGGTCGGCCGCGATGGCCCCGCCCATGGCGATGGCGTTCGAGGAGGGGGGCGAGCTCGACGACGACACCGGCGCGCGCGACGAGGCCGCCTCCTTCGGCGCGGTCGGCGGCGGCGGGATGGTCGACGCCGCGACCTTCGAGAACCGCGGCGAGCTCTTCGAGTACCGCGTCGCCGCCCGCGTCTCGCTGAAGCGCGGCGGCTCCGCCATGGTCCCGCTCTTCTCCGCGAAGGTCGGCTCCGCGCGCGAGCGGCTCTGGCGCGAGGGCGGCGGTCCGAGCCCGGATCTCGTCCTCTCGTTCGAGAACGACACCGGCGCGGTGCTCGAGGAGGGGGCCGCGGTCGTCTACGACGGCGACGTCTACGCCGGCGAGGCGATGGTCCCGTACAGCGCCCGCGACGTCGCGGTGAAGCTCGCGTTCGCGAAGGACCTCGGCGTGCGCTGCAAGCGAGACATGACCTCGCGGACCGTCCTCGACAAGGTGATGCTCGGCTCGAGCGCGTGGGTCGAGGAGCTCCGCCACGAGGTGGAGCACTCGATCACGGCGGAGAGCGACCACGCCGAGGAGGTGAAGGTCGTGGTCGAGCTCCCGAAGGTTGCCGGGCACGAGCTCGCGCCCGAGGGCGCGCAGCCGTTCGAGGACACGCTCTCCTTCCGCCGCTTCGCGGTCCTGGTCCCGCCGCGCGGACGCGGCGCGCTCGTCGTCGTCGAACGCTGGTACGAGCGCCGCCGCCTCGGCTACGAGACCCTCGACGAGCGACGCCTCGCGACGTGGCTCGGCGAGCGCTTCCTCGACCGCGCCACGCACGACCGCCTCGCCGACGTCCTCGCCGCGTACGGCGAGGCGCGCACGCACGAGACGAGGAGACACGAGCTCGAGCGCCAGAAGCAGAGCGCGTACGCGAAGCAAGGAAAGCTCGCCGAGCAGCTGCAGGTCCTCCGCGACGGCGGCGCCGAGGGCGAGCTGCGCCTCCGGTACGTCCGCGAGCTCGAGGTCGAACAAGACCGCGTCAACGCGTGCGAGGCGGAGGACCAGCGCCTCGCCGTCGCCACCGAGGAGGCGCTCACCCGCGCCGCCAGCCTCGCCCGCGCCCTGAGCAATCAGAGCTGATGCGGTGAACCGCGCCGCTCTTCGTTCATGGTAGCGTCCTGCGCATGCGCGACGCCGAACGTCGGAGGACGCTGCTCGACGCCGCCGATCGCCTGGTTCGCCACCACGGACACGCCAAGACGACGATCGCGGACGTCGCGCGCGAGGCCGGCGTCGCGGTCGGCAGCGTCTACCTCGAGTTCGCGTCGAAGGAGGCGATCCTCGAGGAGCTCTCGACGCGCGCCCACGCGCGAGTCCTTTCGGGCATGCGCCGCGCCTCACGCGACCTCGCGCCCGCGGCCTTCGAAGCCTCGTTCGTCGCCGTCCTCGAGGTCCGCGTCGAGCGCCTCCTCGAGCTCCGGGGCCAGGGGCAGCACGCGTGCGAGCTCGTCTTCTGCCGGGCGTCGGGCGTCCAGAGCGCCCACGCGCGGTGGAAGCAGGAGGAGCAGGACTTCCTCCGCGGCCTCTTCGAGGACGCGCGCGACGCGGGCGCGCTCGGCGACATCGAACCCCGGATGACGGCGACGCTCGTTCAGCGCGCGCTCGTGTCCCTCTCCCCGCCGATGCTCTTCGAGCTGTCGCCGGACGAGGCGCGGCGCGGCGCGCGCGAGATGGCAGAGCTCCTCCTCCGCGGCCTGCTCCCGCGCGCGCGACCGAGAAGGGATGTCCGATCCGCGACACGTTGACCGCCTCGTGAACGAACTTAGCTTCCGTTCATCGTTCGAGCCCCGTTCGAGGAGAAGTCGATGAGCAAGCTCCATCCCACGTCCCCCGTCGCCGTGCTGCCGCTCCGGAGCGGCGTCCTCTTTCCCGGCGCGACCCTCACGTTCGCCGTGGGCCGCCCGCGGTCGGTCGCGCTCGTCCGAACCCTCTTCCCGGGTGATGTCCTCGTCACCTTCACCCAGAAGGATGCGCGCACGCTGGAGCTCGACGAAGACGATCTCCACGGAGCCGGGACGTACGCTCGCGTCCGCGCCATCCATCGCCGGGGCGAGCGAGAGTTCGAGCTGACGCTCGAGGGGCTCGGTCGAGCCCGCCTCGGCGCCCTCGTGGAGAGCGAGCCGTTCCACAAGGCCGAGGTGGTGGAGCTCGCGGAGACGGGCGGCGAGCTCGTCGAGGCCCGCGAGCTCGCTCGCGCCCTCGACGCGCAGGTGAAGGCGCTCGTCGGAGACGCCGGTGGCGCCCTCGCGCAGCTCGAGCTCGAGGAGGAGGAGCCCGGCCTCTTCGCCGACCGCGTCGCGGCCGTCCTCGATCTGCCGACGGAGCACGAGGTGGAGCTCCTCGCCGAGCTCGACGTCCCTTCCCGTCTCCGCCTCCTCGTCAAGCGCCTCGCCGACGCCAAGAGCCAGGCGGAGGTCCGCTCGAAGATCGAGAGCGAGGTGAAGAAGGAGCTCGGGAAGAACCAGCGCGAGCATGTCCTCCGCGAGCAGATGCGAGCGATCAAGAAGGAGCTCGGGGAGGACGCGAACGACGAGCTCGCCTCCCTCAAGCGGCGCCTCGACGAGGCGAACCTCCCGGAGGACGCGCGCAAGGTCACAGACCGCGAGCTCCGGCGCCTCGAGTCGATGAACGGCCAGGGCGCGGAGACGCACGTCATCCGCAACTACCTCGAGCTCATCGCCGACCTCCCATGGGACAAGCGGGCCGACGCGACGATCGACCTCGACGCGATCGCCGCACAGCTCGACCATGACCACTACGGGCTCGAGGACATCAAGAAGCGAATCCTCGAGCACGTCGCCGTCCTGAAGCTCTCGGGCAACACCAAGGGCACGCTCCTGTGCTTCGTCGGGCCGCCGGGCGTGGGCAAGACGTCCCTCGGTCAGTCGATCGCCGACGCCACAGGCCGCCCGTTCGTGCGCGTCGCGCTCGGCGGCGTGCGCGACGAGGCCGAAATCCGTGGCCACCGCCGCACGTACGTCGGCGCGCTCGCCGGCCGCATCGTCCACGCGCTCCGGAAAGCGGCGGTGAAGAACCCCGTCGTCCTGCTCGACGAGGTCGACAAGATGGGGACGTCCTGGGCGGGCTCGCCGGAGGCAGCCCTCCTCGAGGTCCTCGACCCCGAACAGAACAAGACCTTCACCGACCACTACCTGGAGCTGCCCTTCGATCTCTCGGAGGTCATGTTCGTGTGCACGGCGAATACCCTCGAGACCTTGTCTGCCCCGCTCCGGGACCGCCTCGAGATCGTGGAGCTCACGGGGTACACGCCCGACGAGAAGGTCCACATCGCGAAGCGGCACCTCCTCGCCAAGCGCGCGAAGGAGCACGGCGTCGGCGAGGGGCAGCTCTCGCTCACGGACGAGGCTCTCCTCGCCATCGTGCGCGACTACACGCGCGAAGCCGGCGTCCGGCAGCTCGATCGCGAGATCAAGAAGCTCTGCCGCGTCGCGGCGCTCGAGATCGCGCGGAAGACAGGCAGAGACGAGACCTCCCCCTTCCCCGTCGAGGAGGCGGATCTCGCGAACCACCTCGGCAAGCCGAAGTTCGAGGCCGAGATCGCGGAGCGGACCTCGATCGCCGGGGTGTCCACCGGCATGGCGTGGACGCCGTTCGGCGGGTCGATCCTCTTCATCGAGACCTCACGCATGCCAGGGCGAGGGCAGGTCGAGATCACGGGCCAACTCGGGGACGTGATGAAGGAGTCCGCGCGCGCCGCCCTCACCTACGTGAGAAGCAACGCGCTGGCGCTGGGGATCAAGCCCGAGGTGGTGGAAGGCCAGGACGTACACATCCACGTCCCGGCCGGAGCGGTTCCGAAGGACGGGCCGAGCGCAGGCGTCACGATCTTCACCGCCCTCGTGTCGCTCTTCACCGGCCGCCGCGTGAGACACGACACGGCGATGACGGGGGAGTGCACCCTTCGCGGCCGCGTCCTCCCCGTCGGCGGGATCAAGGCCAAGGTACTCGCCGCGCACCGCGCGGGCATCAAGCGGGTCATCCTCCCGACGAAGTGCGCGCGCGAGCTCGACGAGGTCCCGGCGATCGTGCGCGCGGAGCTCGAGATCGTCTTCGCGGACGACATGAGCCAGGTCATCGAGGCCGCGCTCGAGAAGGAGGCGACGGACCTCCCCGCCCCCTTCGGTCCGCCGACGAAGGCGTCGCCGACCGAGCAGCGAGCGCTCGCCGACTGACGCGAGGCCCCCGTGGGGACGACGTCACTTGTCCGGCGTCTGGACCCGGTCGAGGATGAAGAGCTTCGAGCCGATCGCAGGGCGCTTCACGCTCCCGTCGTCGTTTCGGACCTCGTCCTGCGTTCCGCGATCGATGCGAAGATCGCCGTCGACGTAGACGGTCTCGAGCGTGCCCGAGATGCCGACGGGTCCGCCGCCCGGGAGGCCCAGATAGGTCTTGTCGCCCTCCTCGAGGTCGCGCGCGTAGTCGACGAGATCGGCGCCCGCGGCCAGGCGGCCGAAGCGGAAGCCGCTGTCGGTGAACGCGATGTTCAATCGCGCGCCGTCGAGCTCGTAGCGGCCGCGGAGCACGCCCGTGATGCCGATGAACCCGAGCGCGCGGCTGTCCCCCAGGTTCCAGTAGTGACCGTCCGGGCTCACCACCTGGTAGACCTGCGCGAGGTCCATGGTCACGAACGGCGCCATGGGGTACGGAAAGTCGCTCCAGATCTGACGCCATGCGCCCGCGACGAGCGGGAGCTTCTGGGCCGCGGTGCGCTTTCCGAAGTGACGCGCGAGCTTCTCGACGATCGGATCCACGTCGGCGCGCACCGCGTCGAGGTTGTCCGTACGGGTCATGTTCGGGTTGCAGATCGCGCGGAGCCTCGCCTTCGTGGCGGCGAGCTCCTGGACCGAGAGCCGCGTCCGGACCTCCGCGGTGGACGTCTCCGTCTCGTCGGCGCCGGCGTCGGCGGCGCACCCGCCCAGGGCGACCAGCGACGCGGAGAGCACGAGGAACGTGAGCGAGCGAGCAGCGCGGGAGCGGACCTTCATCTTCGGTGCCGCCCTCTTAGCCGCCATTTCACGCCGGGCAAGGCGAGACACGCGAGTGGGCGAAGGGCGTCGCGGATGCGCCCTCCTCGTGACGCTCGCGGCGCGCGTGATCACGCGGAGTGAAGCGGCTTCTCGGATCGGGATCCGGGAGGACCCGTCGGGCGGCGCGCCCGCGAGCGGAGTCGTCGGCACGGTGCGTGCTCCCGGGGTTGCCATGTCCCGCCGCTTCCTCCGCGCCTATGGCCTCGCCGCGTCGCTCGGCCTCGCCGCTCTCCTCGCGGGGGGATGCGCCCCGCCGACGGAGGAGGACGCCGGCGAGTCGGCCGACGCCGTGAACGCCGCCGACGTCCTCGACGGCATCCCCCGGAACACCTGGGTCCGCCAGGGCCAGAGCCGAGGGCAGCACGACGACGTCACCGGCATCGCGCGGTGGGAGGTCTACGTCGCCTTCGGCGCGATGGCCGAGCCCTACATCATCGCGCTCGGCAAGACGCCCGGGAAGGAGAGCCCCGCCGTCGAGGTCGTGATCGACACGACGAACGGGGAGATGGATCTGAGGAGCGGCGTCGCCGTCGCCGAGGCCGAGCGCGCGGCGTGGCTCGACGCGATCGCACGAGACCTCCAGGAGCTTCGGCCCTCCGAGGGCGAGACCGACCTCGGCACGCGCGAAGGCCCGTCCGCGACGGGGAAGAAGGAGTGCGCGATCGCCAGCGCCTGGGCCGTGCTCCACGCCGCCGGCTTCGCTGCCGCCGGAGCCCTCACCGTGGGCGCATGCGTCGCGGGCGTCGTCTCCGGGCCCGTCACCGGCGGGCTCGTGCTCGCGTTCTGCATCTGGCAAGCGCACGACACGGTCGAGCTCTCCAAGGAGACGAGCCGACGCATCCAGACCGCCTACAAGGCCTGCCGCTGATCGGCCGCGCTCGGCTCAGGGCGTGAACGCCTGCTCGAACGCGAAATAGAAGCCCACCGGATCGACGGGCGTGGCGATCCCCGTCTCCGGGAACGGCCCGCGCTCGAGCGGAAACGCGAAATCGAAGCGGAAGACCGCGCGGTTCACCTGCGGAAAGAGCGCGCGGACGCCGAAGCCGACCGACTGCTTCGGGTTGAAGCCGCGACACGAGAGGCCGCTCGCCGCGTCGCAATAGAAGCGAGGCGTCGCGTCGCCCGCGTCGTAGAAGAGGACGCCACCGACCTGCGCCTTCAGGATCTCGATCGGCCGCGAGCGAAACTCGAGGTTGAAGAAGACCGTGTCCTTGCCGAAGAAGAAGTTCGACGGGTAGCCGCGGAGCCGGTCGTCACCGCCGGTGAACGTGCGGGAGTTGAGGTAGTTCCGGTACCGGTTCAGAAACGACGTGTTCATCACGAGACGCCCGACGCCGAAGCGAGGGGTGACCGCGCCGAACGAGGCGCCGAACGACGCGTCCGTGACCTCACCGTCCTGGGAGGCGACCTTCTGCGTGCTCGTCTGCACCTCCAAGGACGACGAGACGCTCGCGCCGACGAGCCCGTCTCCGAGCGCGACCGAGTAGCCCGCCTTGCCGGAGAACCCGAGGAGATCGCGCGTCGACCCGAGCGCAGAGAGGACGGGGTAGAACGCGAACGAGACGTCGTGACCGATGCGGTAGTCCTCCTGCAGCGCCAGCGTGTTGATGTCGAGCGTCCGGAGGAAATCGGTCGTGAAGGTCGCCCACGAGAGCGCGGGGTAGACCCGGTTCTCGCCCGTCGGCAGGGCGCGCGCGCGGAACTCCCGAACCGCGGCGGGGTCGAAGCGCGAGAGATCGAACGTCTCGTACGCCGACGAGACCGCGTTCAGCGTGAGGCCGAAGTTGTTCTTGATCGCCCATCCGAAAGAGCGCGTCAGCCCTGCGCTCGCCGAGACGGATCGGCTCCTGTACTCGAAGGGGATGTTGTCGCGCACGTCGGGGGTCGAGCGCGCGTCGAAGCCGGCGACGGCGGCGTTGACGTAGCGCCGCGCGATGCCCGTCGAGAAGCTCGCCGTGCCGCTGTACGCCCACTCGGTGCGCGTGGAGTAGAGCCCTTGCCCCACCGTCGCCGAGGCCGTCGACCCCTCCGGCGATCCGCTCCGCCGGTTCACGATGACGCTCGCCCCTGCGCTCGCGCCGAACCACGAGCGACCGAAGCGCGGGATGGCGTAGCCGACGCCGAACGTGTACGTCTCGGGCGCGTACTCGAAGCGGGTCTGGAGCGTGTGGTGGTATCCGAGGAGATTCGTCTCCTGCGGGACGATGAGGAGCTTCTCGAGGCCGCCGGGCGTGATGGCGACGTCGAACGAGAGGCGAAGGCTCCAGATGTCCTTCGTGATGACGAGCAGGCCGACCTTGTCCGGCGCGCTCCCCTTCACCGGGACGATGAGCACGACGGAGATCTGGATGGGCATGCGGGCGCGCATGTTGCGCGCGGTCTCGTCGATGATGACCTGGACGTAGCGGTCGCCCTCGTGGAGGAGCATCTCGCGCCGAACGATGAAGTCCCTGGTCGTCACGTGGAGAGAGTTCGCGAACCTCCGGAGGCCGAGCGTGTCCGGGACCGGATCCCGCTTCTCGAACACCTCGAGCCGCACGGTGTCGATGCGCTCGATCGTCTTGTTCTCGGGGGCCCTGTCGACCTCGAGCCCGAGGTTCGCGAGCGCCGCCTCGATCGCCTCCCGCTCGTACGGCGAGTACTCCGTCGTCTTCGAGACGGGCTTCTGGGCAGGCGGCGCCTGAGCCCGCGCCTCTTGACCGCTGCTCGCGAGGACGAGCGCGACGAGGGCGAGGGTCGGCCGGCGCACGGCGGGCATCCTACAGGGTCTTCAGCGCCCCGCGGTGATCGTCGCGACGACGCCGAAGTGGTCGCTCGGGAAGACGCCGTTCGAGGCCGGCGCGTCGAAGCAGACGCGCGCGTCGCGCGGCTCGCCGCGCTGGCCGTCGTCGGGGCCGCGGACGAAGATGTAGTCGATGCGGCGGTCCGGCTCGCGGAGCGGCTCCGCGTGCGCGTTGCGCTTGGCGAACGTGGCTCCCGACGTCCCGTCGCCCGCGACCTCGAACGCGTCGGCGAAATACACGCAGGGATCGCCGAGAGCGCCGAGGTTGGTGAGACCCTTCAGGTAACGGACCTCGTCCGCCTCCGGAGCCGCGTTGAAATCGCCCACGAGCACTGGCGGGAAGCTCCCGTCCGGCGCGAGACGAAGGACGGCGTCGGCGACGGCGCGCACCTGGAGGGTGCGGACGTGGCCATGGTGGAACTTCCAGTTGAGGTGTGTGCAGAAGAACGGCACCGGCCCGTACGGGCTGTCGAGGAGCGCGTAGACGAGCGAGCGCCGCTCGTCGCTGCCGCCGTGGGGGAGCGGCACGACCTCGCTCGCGAGGACGGGCCAGCGCGACAGGATCGCGTTACCCACCGGGAAGCCGTGCCCGTCCGACGCCTTGCCCCACGTCACGTGGTAGCCGAGCCCCTCCGACACGACGGCGCCCTGATCGTAGCCGTCGTGCCGGAGCACCTCCTGGAGACCGATGACGTCGGGCGCGAGCGCGACGAGGCCCTCGCGGATCGCGACGAGGCGCTCCTGCCACGGCCCGTAGATGTTCCAGATGTTGAGCGTCGCCGCGCGGAACGTTCGTTGAGGGGTCATGACGTCGGGTCCGCGAGCATACCGCGCCGCCACCGCGAACGTCTGGCGAGCGCGCTTGTTCTCCAGTCTGCACGCTGGACAACGACATCTTGTTCTCTAAACTGCATCCCGGAGACCAACGGTGCCGCGCCTCTTCACCGATCATCTGCTCTCGCTCCAGTCGAGCTACTCCGACCTGAAGCGGCTCGCGGGCGAGCAGGAGACCGTCTTCGTGGGCACCCCGGGCTCCGTCACGGAGCGCACGGTGAACGGGAAGGCCTTCCTCTACCGGCAGTACTACGACCCCGCGGACAGGAAGGCCGCCGAGTACCTCGGGCCCTCCGCCGCGGCCACGACGGCCGCGCGCGCGGATGCCCTGCGCGAGCGCATCGCCTCCACGAAGGGCCTCCTCGACGTCGCGCGCGTGCTCGCGCGCGCGGGCTACGTGCGGGTCGATGCGCGGGTGGACGCCGTCGTCGCCGCTCTCTTCAACCACGGCGTGTTCCGGGCGGGCGGCGTGGTCGTCGGCTCGCACGCCTACGGCATCCTCTTGAACGAGCTCGGCGTGCGCGCTGCGGCGTACGGAACGGAGGACGTGGACATCGCCCGACGCGCACCGCTCCGTCTCCCGACGAAGACGTCGTTCGACGTCATGCTCGCGGACGCGAAGCTCGGCCTCCTGCCGGTCCCGCAGCTCGATCGGAAGAAGCCGTCGACCTCGTACAAGCCGGCCGGAGCGGACCGCTTCCGCGTCGACCTCCTCGTTCCGACGAGCGGGTCGTCCGTCAAGGTGCTCGAGGCGAAGGACCTCGGGGTGTTCGCGACCGCCCTCCCCCACTTCCAGTACGTCCTCGAAGACCCGCTCGAGGCGATCGTGATCGGCCGCTCGAGCGTCGTCCCCGTCAACGTCCCCCGCCCCGAGCGCCTCGGGTGGCACAAGCTCCTCGTGTCGGAGCTCCGCGCCGAGACGAACGACAAGCGAACGAAGGACGTCGCGCAGGCTACCGTGCTCCTCGCCTTGACGGCCGAGCGCGACGAGGACGCTACCCGTGACGCGCTCCGCGCCCTCGCCCCGGCGCCGCGCGCGAAGGCGAAGAAGGCGGCGCGCGCCGTGCTCGAGCGCCTGGAGGGGACGCCGCACGCGCGCGCCCTCCAGACGCTGCGCGCGATCCTCGGCTGACAAAACGCTCGAGGGAGCCCACCTGCCGGCGAGCTCCCTCGAGTCGAGGTCTAGTGCGCGGTCACTCCGCGGCCGACTCGCTCGGCTTCACCGCCGGCGCTTCGCCGGTGATGATGCGCATGCCGTAGAACGAGCGGTGCACGAAGAACACCGAGATGCCGAAGAAGATCGCGGCGAGGACCACCGGCGTCGTGGCCGACCCCCCCGCCTTCAGCTGCTCGGCGAGCTCGACGGCGAGGAGGCCGAAGAGCGTCGTGAACTTGATGACGGGGTTGAGCGCGACGCTCGACGTGTCCTTGAAGGGATCGCCGACGGTGTCGCCGACGACGCACGCGTCGTGCAGCGGGGTGCCCTTGGCCTTGAGCTCGACCTCGACGATCTTCTTCGCGTTGTCCCACGCGCCGCCCGCGTTCGCCATGAAGAGGGCCTGGAAGAGCCCGACGAGCGCGATGGCGATGAGGTAGCCGATGAAGAAGAACGAGTCGTAGAACGCGAAGGCGAGCGTGCTGAAGAAGATGACGAGGAAGATGTTGAACATCCCCTTCTGCGCGTAGACCGTGCAGATCTCGACGACCTTCTTCGAGTCCTCGACGGACGCCTTCTCGACGCCCTCGAGCTTGATGTTGGCCTTGATGAACTCCACCGCGCGGTACGCGCCCGTCGTGACCGCCTGGGTCGACGCGCCCGTGAACCAGTAGATGACCGAGCCGCCGGCGATGAGGCCGAGCAGGAACGGCGGGTAGAGGATCGAGACCTTCTCCGTGTTCTGGGTGAAGCCGTTCGTGAGCGCGACGATGATCGCGAAGATCATCGTGGTCGCGCCGACGACGGCGGTGCCGATGAGCACCGGCTTCGCGGTCGCCTTGAAGGTGTTGCCGGCGCCGTCGTTCTCCTCGAGGAAGTGCTTGGCCTTCTCGAACTGGACGTCGAAGCCGAAGTCCTTCTTGAGCTCCTCCTTGATGCCGGGGATGGTCTCGATGATCGAGAGCTCGAAGACGCTCTGGGCGTTGTCCGTGACCGGGCCGTAGGAGTCGACCGCGATCGTGACGGGGCCCATGCCGAGGAAGCCGAAGGCCACCAGGCCGAAGGCGAAGACCGCCGACGGGTCGAAGCCGTTGACCATCATGATGTGACCGACGCCCTCCTTCGCGACCATATAGGCGGTGCCCATGAGGCCGATGAGGACGATGCCCATCCAGTAGGCGCTGAAGTTACCCGCCGTGAGACCGGACAGGATGTTGAGCGACGCGCCACCCTCGCGGGACGACGTGACGACCTCCTTCACGTGGCCCGACTCGGTCGAGGTGAAGACCTTGATGAGCTCCGGGATGATCGCGCCGGCGGCGGTGCCGCAGGTGATGATCACCGACAGCTTCCACCAGAGCGAGTCGTCGTTCCCGAGGTTCGGGATGAGCATCTTCGAGACGACGAAGGTGAGGATGACCGAGACGATCGACGTGAGGATGACGAGCTGCGTGAGCGGCTGCTCGAAGTTCATCTTGTCGGCGTTCTGGAACTTGCCCTTCGCGATGATGTCGTTGATGAAGTACGAGCCGACGCTCGCGATCACCATGACGATGCGCATGACGAAGATCCAGACGAGGAGCTGGACCTGGTACGTCGGGTTCGTGACCGCGAGGAGGATGAACGAGATGAGCGCGACGCCGGTGACGCCGTAGGTCTCGAAGCCGTCCGCCGAGGGGCCGACCGAGTCACCCGCGTTGTCGCCGGTGCAGTCGGCGATGACGCCCGGGTTACGCGCATCGTCTTCCTTGATCTTGAAGACGATCTTCATGAGATCGGACCCGATGTCCGCGATCTTCGTGAAGATGCCGCCCGCGATGCGGAGGGCCGAGGCGCCGAGCGACTCGCCGATGGCGAAGCCGATGAAGCACGGGCCCGCGTAGTCCCCCGGGATGAAGAGGAGGATGCCGAGCATCAGGAGCAGCTCGATCGAGATGAGCATCATGCCGATGCTCATGCCGGCCTTGAGCGGGATGGCGTACGTCGGGAACGGCTTGCCCTTGAGCGAGGCGAACGCCGTGCGCGAGTTCGCGAACGTGTTCACGCGGATGCCGAACCACGCGACCGAGCAGGAGCCCGCGATGCCGACGAGGCTGAAGAGGAGGATGATGACGACCTTGGCGGCCTTGCCCTCGGCGAAGTAGTTCTGCGCGACGCCGAAGTAGTAGACGATGATCGCGCCGATGAACGCCTCGAGGATCAAGATGAACTTGATCTGGGTCACGAGGTACGTCTTGCAGGTCTCGTAGATCAGCTCGCTGATCTCGAGCATCGACTTGTGGACCGGAGCGTTCTTCAGCTGCATGTAGATCATGAGCCCGAACAGCATGCCGAGCGCACAGACGACGAGCCCGCCGTAGAGAAGCGAGGCACCCGACGAGCCGCCGAAGAACGAGGCGATCGCCGGATCGGCCAGGTTCGGGACGATCAGGTTGGCCTCGCCGCCGCCGTGGTGTGCGGCGGGCGTCGCTCCCGCGGGCGGCGCATGCTCCTGCGCGAGCGCCGGCACGGCGATGAGAAGAGTGAACAAAAAGCCCCAGGCTCGTGTGAGCCAGTGGGCTGCGCGCGTACGAGACATCATGAACCGAGTCCTCTCCGAGTTGGCAAGGGAGCTCGGGGTGGGCCGCCTTCTGGCGGTGCCGGGCCCCTCGCGCCCGCGACTGCGCACTCGAGGGGTTGGCCGTCTGACAGCGGGTAAACCCGCGCAGACGCTTCAGCACGCCTCGCCTCGGCGGCGTCTCTTGACGGAGTCGCCGGCCCGAGGTGGCGCGCTCATACCACGCGACGGGGAGGCCGCAAAGGGGGTCGCCGTGGAAGTCGCAGGGCGGCGCACGGGGTCTGGCGGCGAACGAGGGCGCGCGCCGTGGGCGTACGGTCGCACATCAGGCGGGCGCGAAGGGCGGGACGCGACGCCGGCGGCGCGCTCGGCTCTACTCGGGCAAGGTGTTCGTCCTCGTGCGTCGGGGCCTTCCTCTACTCGCGACGCGACTGGGAGCGGGAGCATGCTTCACGCCTCGCCGTCCTGGCCGTCGCGCGTGGAGGGCCTGCGCAGCCCCCCGCTGGCTTCACGGGCGTGCCGCTCGCAGCGCCAATCTCGGGTCGCCCGGCGCTCGCGTGGCACGTCGACGTCGTCACGCGCGAGCGACGACCGAGCGGCAACGCCGAGCAAATCGTCGTCACACGCATCCACGAGGAATCGCAAGGCGCCTTCGCAGTCGCCGAGGCGGCGTCCGGGACCTCGCTGCCGTTCTCGATGGAAGGGGCGTTCGTGGTCGAGGCCCCCGTCGCCGACGCGCTCGCCGACGTGACGCTCTTCGCCTCGAGCACGAGCATGTGTACGTGAACGAACGCGTGGTCGCGCCCGGAACGCCGGTGTGGATAGCCGAGGGGGCGCGTTCGGCCTCGGGTCGATCGTGGAGGCTCGCCGCCGCTGCGCGCTCCCGACCGGCGATCTCGTCTTCAGCACCGTGCTCGTCGGCGCCATCGCCGCGAGGGTGACCGGCATGATCTGCGCGATCCTGTCGAAGTGACGTGGAGTCGAGGTCCGACGTCTCCGACGACGACGCGGCGTGCGAAGCACGTGGGACCCGCGACGCGTCGCGGATCGATCGCACGGATCGGCGCACCCCACGTCCGCCTGGCGTCCCCCATGTGCCCTGGCAGGAACGTCGCCTCTCCGCGTCGTTGCACCGCGCCGGCGACGTCGATACCCCCATCGCCGGGCACGGGCACGGGCACGGGCGAGAAGGAGCCCCGGAAGGGAGGGAGCGAGAGATCGCGGAGATCTCTGTGCCGCGACCGGCGTCGCCGGAGCTCTCCGGATCCCTCCCTCACCGCGAGGCGCACGCGAGTCGCGAGTTCACGCGCAGACACGCGGCGGAGCGCGACCGGCGGAGTCGGCGCCGATGTTGCAATGACCGAGATCCATGCCCACGACGACGCCCCGCCGCTGCGCGCTCACGTCGCGCGCTCCTCGCCTCGCATCCCTCGCAGCGTTGACGACCGCCGTCATGATGGCGTCCGCGTGCACCGCGGAGACCCACGGAGAGGAGGACGTCGGCGCGGCGGGGGACGCGGTCCGCGGGGGCCACAGCGACGGCCGCACGTGGAACGCGACGAACGAGTACGGAGCCGTCGGGCTCCTCCAGCTAGGTGACGGCACGTTGCGCACCGCCGTCCTGATCGCTCCGAGGATCATCCTGACGAGCGCTCATGTCCTCGAACAGACGAGACGAGGCGGCGCCTGGTTCCGTTACGGGCCGGGCGAGCACGACGTCGTCGCCCTGGATTCCGGAGCGAGGCATCCGAGGTCCGTCCCGTACACACACCAAGGGAGCAACGCGGGCAACTACGGCCGCGACCCACGCCCGGAGCAGGTGGACCTCGGAGTGGCCGTGCTGAAGAGCGCCCCGAGGGGCGTACGGCCCATGCCCGTGCAGACCGAGCCGTTCGCGGCCGGCCCTCGCTGCGTGGCGGTAGGGTTCGACACGTTGGCGAGGGAGCGCCGCTACGGAGACGTGACGATCACCTCGAGGACGACGAACGACCGGGAGCTGGCCGTGCGCTTCTCGGGCGGCTTCGAGACGGACCGCTCCGCTCACGACCTCGGCTCCCCGCTCGTCTGCAACGGCACGGTCGTGGGCATCTACTCGTACCGGACCCAGAGCTCGTCGGCCGCGGTCGTCGCGCACTACGAACGCGTCGACGCGCCCAACGACGTCATGGGCACCTGGGCCGAGACCATCGCCGAGTACGGCGAACGCCGTCGCTGAGCGACACGCAGTTGTCCACAGCCCGCCGCGGCCCGTGCGCATCGCGCGGCGTGGATCGACGTGTGCCCGCCCGCGTTCCGGAGTGCGCGCGCACCTCCCTCACCGCCCCGCTTCGGCGCGCGATGACGCGCGGCAACGCTCCGGCGAAGTGCTCGAAACCGCACCCTCACGGGGGCGTGTCGGTCGGGTGACGCGCGCGCGAAACAAACGTCTTATTCAATTCTGGTTGTTCGTCGATTTACGTGACATTCGACTGCCTACTTCAAATAGTCTTGTTGTCCACAAGTCGCGCGAAGGGCCCTCGACTCGGCGCGAACGAAGGGCCTGATTTCTGCGTTCCGATGCGATCGCGTCGCGGCTTCGGCGCTCGCCTCTGTGGATAACCTTGTGGAGAAAATAAAATGATTGAGCCGTGATTTTTTGGTTGTGTGGACCCACGACGTGGGGCATAAACGGCTCATGAAGTTCGCGGCACATCGGGCCGCGGGCTCTCGGTCGTAGAAGCCGTCAGGGCGCTGCGGTCGGTGGGGAACAGGCGAGGCATTCCGTCCTCGTCGACGACCTCATCGACCGAGCCACGCGGGTGTGCTTGGGGTGTCAGCTCCAGGTGCACGAGTCGCTCCCGAAAGGGAACGATCGCCGCGGGTCACAAAGGTGCTCGCTCTCCGAATCTCGACTGCGCACGGGCCGGTTCTCGTAACCGCGCACCGACGCATCGAGGCTCGCAATGCCCGACCAACGGCACGTCTCCCCAGGCTGGGGAGAACGTGTGGGCGGCGCGAACAGGAGGCCGGCGCGGGGTGTCCAGGAGTAATCCTGCTACGCCTCGTGCACGTGACGGTGGAAGGCACCCTGGTCTCCAGGAAGACGTGCGCCTTCGCGGGAGCACGTCGGAGTGGAGGCCTCGGCCGGTCCGTCTCGTCCGTAGTGGGACTCCTCCCCTACGGGCGGTCGCGCCGGCGACAGCGGGGTGTCTCCTGGACGCCGAGGAGGGGAACGTCGTCGGCGTACGCGAATCAAGGCGTACGCACTCGATCCGGGCGGCACCGCCCGCAACGAGATCGAGGACGCGTCCTTCGCTCGGTCCAGGAACCCGCGCACCGTCATGGTCGCTCTCACGATTCCCGAGAGGGAGGAAGGGGGGGCAGCTCGAGGCTCCGCGAGGGGTCTCCGGGCACACCACGGAGCGGGCCAGGTTCGACGTCGGGCAAACCGGGGAAACCCGGAAGAACCGACGACGGGACTGGGTCGTCCGGATGCTGCGCGGCTCGCCGCGCGTCAGCACACGCCACCGTCCTTCGGGCCGGTGGCGAGGGAGCCTGATGCGTCAGAACCGGGACGGAGGTTGCGGCCTCCTTCCACGAACGCGAGGACACGAAGAGCCCAGGCCAAGTGGCCGTACGTCGTGGCAGTTGCAGAAGTCGTCAGGCGTCGTCGGGTCTCGAATACGCTCGCGGAACGGCCTCCGAAAAGGGGTACCCCGCGAGTGAACAGGGACCTAGCTCGGGACATACGCTCCCGCGCGAAAGGACGAACGAGATCCGGACCGCGCCGTGGAACCAGGGCGCGGGATCGGTGACGTCCCAGGGTGACGTGAGAGCGTCACTCGGCGGTCTGCGGGATCCGAAAGGAACCGCGCAGGTCGTGGGACCGGGGAGAGCACCTCGAAAGAGGACTCCGCCACCGGCTCCTGGGAAGGGCTCCCTGACGATGGAAGGCACCTCGGGCCGTCACGCACCGCGCTCTTTCACGAGAGCGCGGGCCAGGCGGCCTCGGCTCCTCTCTCGATTCTTCCGACCGACACGTCTCGTGCGAACACGGGCGGCGTCGCGATCCCACGAGCGAAGGCTCGGGGCGTTCGGAGGCGACGAGGGGAGCGACAGAGGTGTCAGAGGCACGGTCTCTTGGAGCGCCTCGGGTCGAACAGGCCCTTGGTCGTGACGGCCGGGTGAAAATCCCGGCGCACGACGAATGCGTTCCAGGCCAGACCCGCCGAAGCGAAGCCGGAGCGTCGTGAAACGCTCCCTTCCCTGGTCGTGTCGCGCGGAGCCCAAACTCTTCGTGACCAGCACGCGGCGCAAGCCGCGGAGTCTGCCAGGAACGCACGAGGTACGGGTACACGCTACGTTCGTTCGGGTGGCAGACGTCGATCGGACGCATCGCGCGTCTTGGTCGCCGAGGGGTCGCAAGGCCTCGCGGCGCACACAGGGCGCTAGCCGGAAGGATGCTCGTAGCCTCGCCTGACGCGAGGCACGTGCAGAGAGAAGGCGAACCGGTGCGCAGGCGCGCAAGAGGACCGAACAGGTCTCCGAAACGCGTCTGGCTCGTGGGTCTCGGCTCGCGGGGTCTCGATACGACAGAAGGCGCTCTCGGGCTTCGCCTCTCACCTCTAACCGGGTGCGCGGAAATCGAAGTCCTACGGCTCGCAGGTCAATCCGCTCTCGAGGGGCGCGCCCGCAAGGGACGCACATCGAAAACCGGCGGACAGCGCATCGGTCGACGAGGAGGTCGGTCGGGCGTGCCAGCGAGTGACCACGAGAGCGTCAGAGGTCGACACGGTTCGGTGAAGGCTCCCCCAGGTCCGAGAAGGACCGAGAGGAGTCCGCATCCTCGGCGCTGAAAAGGCGTCGGTCGAGTGGTGCGCCGGGCACGTGCGTGACCGAAGCTAATGGCCGCGAATAGCGCCACCCACCCTCCCCTTCCCTGACCGCGCGAACGGCCGGGGTCGAGGTGAGGGCACCCGAAACGAAGGCGACGATGGTGCAGGTGACGCGGGTCACCGTGCGCAACGTCCGAGAGGGCGACCGCGGAAGGTCGCAACGGAGCCGAATAGGCTCCCCCTCGGAAAGCGAACGACGACGAGGGCGGCCGGGTGACCGGCGCGCCCTCGTCGCCTTTTTGTCTTCTCCGTCCGGGCGGCTTCGACGGTAGCGCCCCGCTCGCGAACCCACGCTAGGATCACCCCATGCGCCGACCGAGCCGGCCCCCTCACCTCTCGCGGCGCCCAGGAGCGCTCGGGATCCTCGGCTCGGCGGTCGTCCTCGCCCTGCTCGCGGGCTGCAGCGCGCTCTTCGACCTCGGGGGATACGCCGGCGGCTCGGGCGACGGCTCCCCGCCGAGCCCGACCGACGGCGGCGCGACCGACGGCGGCGCGAGCGTCCCGGCGAACGACGGCTCCGTCGCCTGCACCGCCGATCTCGCGAGCGATCCGCAGAACTGCGGAACCTGCGGGCGCGACTGCCTCGGGGGCGGCTGCGTCGCCAGCACCTGCACGCCCGTCGTGATCGCGTCGCAGCTCCAGGAGCTCTACTACCTGAGCCGCCACGACACGACGCTGTACGCGGGGGAGAACCGCGCCAACGGCCGGCTCCTCCGGATCGCGCTCGCGGGAGGCGCCCCCGTGACCGATCTCGGCAACGTCGACGGCGTGTTCGATCTGCACGCGTCGGCGGCGGGCGTCGTCTTCGTCTCGAGCACCCGGAGCACGGCCGTGCGCTCCTTTCCCGCAAGCGCGACCGGGGCAGGCACGCCCGCCACGCTCGCCACGCTTCCCACTGGCTACAGCGTGCTCGAAGTCGAGCCCGAGGGGACGAGCACCTGGGTCACTGCGATCGCGGACGCGAACCAGACGCCTCGCGGAAGGCTCCTCCGCGTCCGGTCGAACGGGACCGTCGACACGATCGAAGCGATACGCGAGCGGTACGAGGGCCTCCATGTCGACGAGAGCGAGGTCTTCGTGACGACCTGGCTCGACGCCGATACGGTCGTCGCCTTCTCGCGCGCGACGGGAGCGAAGCGAGTCTCCTATGGCACCGGTACGGGACACCCACGTCGGATCGTGGGTGACGCCACGCACGTGTACATCGCATCGTTCGACGACCCGCGTGTGGTCCGCCTCGACAAGAAGAGCGGCGTGCGCGACGTCGTCGCGACCGACCAGGTAGCCCTCGGCCACGCCGACATCCTCGTCGACGCGACGTACGTCTACTGGACGAACGCGAACGCGGGCACGGTCGAGCGCACCCCCAAGAGCGGCGGGGGCCCCGTCACGACCCTCGCCTCCGGGCTCGTGCGTCCGAGCGGCCTCGCCCAGGACGACCGCGCGATCTACGTCGCGGTGTACGGCACCCAGGGCAACGCCGACGCGTACGTCGCGCGCATCGCGAAGTGACGCGCAGCCGGCGAGGCCCTCAACGGTCGTCTCCGCGCGCGCGGGAGGTGCCGCCAGCGGTCAGGACCGACCTCATGAGCGCCCGCCATTCGGGGTGCGCGCGCACGTTGCTGCGGTCGATCGTGCCGCTCCAGTGCGCTTGCCGCTCGCCGTTCTGCCCCTGCGACACCTGGTAGGAATAGATCCCGCCCTCGCCTCGTGCGAAAAAGCGCATCTGGTTGTGCCCCGTGGGGCTCGCAGGGAGCAGGTGCCCGCGCTCCCAGACGCGGCGCGCGTCGCGCGGCTCCGGCGACTTGTCGTGGTTGGACCGGTAGCCGGGCTCGTTGTGGAGGTCGCGGTAGCCGAAGGGGCTCTGCCCGCGGCGAAGCCGGTCGAGCGCGTCGTGCTGCCAGTCGTTGAAGAGCTGAGCGAAGGCGCCGCTCATGGCACCGTTCTCGAAGCTGCCGCCGGAGAGCTTCGAGGCGACACCCCCGACCGCGGCGGCGACGAGCGTGCGTTCGAAGACGCCGCCCGACTCCCCGACGATCGGCGCCCCGAACCCGTGGGCGAACCCGGCGGCGAAGCCGTGGAGGAACTCGCCTCCCTGGAGCACCTGGGAGACGCCGCTGATGGTCCCGTGGGCGACGCCCTTCGCGAGAGCGCCTCCTACCGGACCGCCGAACGCGCCGCTCCAGTCGATGCCGCCGACGGCGCCGAACGCCGCGCCGGTGATGGCCCCGAGGAGCGCTCCCTTCGCCCCGCCGGAGATCGCGCCCGTGATCGCGCCGGCCGTCGCGCCCACGACTACGCCCTGCCAGAAGGGAGAGAGCGCAGGCAAGAGCTGCGGCGCGACCCACGCGACCACGACGGTGACCACCACGGCCACGACGATGTGGACGACGCGGCGGACGGCCTTCCAGATCGACTTGAAGAAGTGCCCGCTCGGGTCGATCGTGCTGAGCGGGTTGTTCCCGCCGTACGCGTAGCGGTGGATGCCGTTCACGTCCTCGATCGACTGGACGACGAGGTCTCCGGAGAGGAACCGTCCGAGCATCGGGTCGTAGACGCGCGCCTTCATGAAGACGACGTCGAGGTCGTCGAGCATCTGGTGGCCGGTGAAGCCGCGGTCCGTCGTGCGGCCGCGGAGCGCGCCGACGACGTCGTCCTTTCCCGTCGTGAAGCGCCGCTTGCCGTGCGCGTCGTACGAGAGTCGCTGGACGACCTCGCCGAGCTTGTTCGTCGCCACGGTCGTCGAGCCGAGGTGGTCGGCGAGGAAGCTCGTCGGCGACGCGTGGGTCTCGACCGTGTCGCCCGGCGCCGCCAAGCTCCGCTGGACCGCGCGGATGACGCCGCCGACGCGCACGTACGTGCGACGCTCGCGCGTGCCGTCGGACTTCAGCTCGAGTTCGAAGTCGTCGCCGAAGTAGACGGTGCTCCCGGAGGAGGTCCTCTGCGAGAGGAGCTCGTTCTGATCGTCGTAGCGGAAGTCCACGAACGCGGCGCCAGCCTCGATGCGCGCGGGCTTGTCGAACGAGGTCCAGGAGAAGGTGCGCTGTCCGTCCGTGAGCGTGTTGCCGTTCGCGTCGTACGTGTACGAGGCGACGGTCGCGCCCGCCTTCGTCACGCTCGTCACGCGATGCTTCTTCGTCGCGTCGTACGCGTAGGTGCCGAAGTCGCTCTTGGAGAGGAGGTTCCCGCCGTCGTCGTAGGTGAAGGACTTCGTCGCGGGGCCGCTCACGCTCGTCAAGCGATCGAGCTCGTCGTAGGTGAACGACTCGGTGAGGCCGGTCACCTTGTCCTTCCGCGACGTCACGTTGCCCATCGCGTCCAGCGAGAGCTCCGTGTCCTGCGGCGTCTCGCCCGCGCACCCGGACGGGAGCTTCTCGTGGCGGTTCGCGTCTGCGTCGAAGACGCAGCCCGTCGTGCCTGGCGTGCAGACGGCGGGCACGCACGCGACGCTGTCCTTGCGCGGCGTCTTGATCGCGAGGAGATGCCCGTTGCGCGCGTCGTAGGTGCGGAACGTGACGAGCCCGTTCTCGAGCGTCTCCTGCGTGACGTTGCCGGAGGCATCGGCGGCGAGCGCACGCCAGACGACCGGCCCGGTCGCGCTGCTGCGCCGGATCGCGACCGTGTGGCCGGCGGCGTCGTACTCGGGGAGCGCCACGTACCCGTTCGTCGTGAGGATCCCGGGGTGGATGACCGACTTGACCCGCCCGGTCCCGGCCTCGTAGGCGCGTGACCAGCGCAGCGGGAAGCCGTCCACGAGCTTCGTCTCGGACGTCTCCCGCGCGAGCCCGTCGTAGCCGAGCGTTCGTCGCGACGTCTCGACGAGGTCCCCGGAGACGCGCTCCGACACGACGGCGACGGCGAGCGCGCCACGGATCGTCTTCCCCCCGGAGACGGCCGTGTCGAAGGTGAACGTGGTGTCGCGGAGGACGACGCCGGCCCCGCTCTTCTCCACGCGGCGCGTCACGCGGTCGAGCGCGTCGTGGGTGAGCTCGACGATCTCGCCCTTGGCGTCGACCTCGCGGATCGTGCGCCCGAGGGCGTCGACGGTGAACGTCCGCTTGCCCGTGCTCGGCTCCTCGATGGAGGTCCGCCGTCCGCGCACGTCGTAGGTCATGCGCGTCGTCGCGCCGAGCGGATCCGTCGAGGCGACGAGCTGACCGTGCGCGTCGTAAGCGTGGGTGAGGGTCGCGTCGCGACCGCCCACGGTCTCGATGACCTGCGCGAGCTTGTCGTCCACGGTCTCGATCTTGCGCTTGACCGCGCCCCGCGGGTCGACCTCCCGCGTCGTGCGCGCCGTGTACGAGAACGACGCGACGCTCCCGTCGGGCCACGTCGCCGAGGTCTCGCGTCCGAGCGCGTCGTAGACGAAGACCACCTCGTGGCGCGCGTCGCCCGCGAAGTACGGGCGCGACTCCCGGATCTTCACGCCGCGGGCGTCGTAGACCGTGTCGACGTGGACGAGCTTGCCGCCGAAGCCGAGCGTCGTCGTCCGGAGCGGGCGGTCGAGCACGTCCTTCACGACGCGCGTCGTGCCTGCCTCGCTCGTGACGGTGCGGGCGACGAGCGCCGCGCTCGGAGGGTCGCCCGCCGCGGGCGCCTCGTGGAAGCGGGCGCGTACGCGCCCGTCGGGGAGGGTCTCGCCGATCATGCGTCCGAGCGGGTCGTAGGTCGTCGTCGTGACGAGCGCGTTCGGATCCGTGACCTTCTTGACGAGCCCGAAGCGGCCGTCCGTCTCGAAGGTCGTCGTGTGCCCGAGGGCGTTCTGCTCGGAGACGACGAACCGCCCGTTCGCGTCCCACGTGCGCGAGACCGTGCGCGAGAGCCCGTTCGCGGTCTCCGTCGTCGTCGTGCGATTTCCGAACGCGTCGTGACCATGGGTCTTCGTCGTCGCGAGCGCCGGGCGGTCCGGCTCGACCGTCTCGGAGACGAGGAGCCCGCGGTCGTCGTAAGAGAACGCCGACGTGCGCGCCGCCGTCGTCGCGCCCGTGCGCGACCGCGTGACCGTCGCCCGGGTGAGACGGCCGAGGATCCACGTCGCGGGGTCGTGGACGTACGTGTTCGCCGTCACCGACTTCACGATCTCGGCGGGATCGCCTGGCGCGCGGCGCATCTCGACGGTCACGGTCCCGGGGAAGTCGTAGGCGTGACCGGCGAGCGTCGTCACCGTGTGCGACACGGCCGAGCCGTCGAGGTCCTTGACCGTCTCTTCGACCTTGGTGCGCGTGATCACGTACGGCGCGCTCGTGGTCCACGTGGTCGTGTTCCGGGTGGAGCGCACGAGGACGCCGTTCACCCACGTCTCCTCGCGCCCCGGGGTCCCCGTCACGGGGAAGCCCCCGTGGAACGTCTTGACCGTGACGTGGCCCGTCGACCGGTCCGACGTCGTGATCTTGTGGAAGCCGAGGAACCCGCGGCCGCCCTTGTCGACGTTCCCGCCCTCGTAGGCATAGCCGACCGACCGCATCGCGCCGCGGCCGTCGCTCGTGCGGATCTCCTTGACGACCTCGACGTCCCGGCCGAGCGGCGTCAGCGCGAACTCGGTCGCGCGCGAGTACAGCGACGAGCCAGCGGTGAGCTTCGCGTAGTCGATCTCGTGCGCCTGACCGATCCCGTCGTCGATGCGCGTGACGACGTCGGTGTTGCGACCGACGGCGACGTCCACCCAGAGGTTGCCTGCGCCGTCGACCTCGACGATGTCCAGGAGGCCGTCCCCGTCGACGTCCGCGGGGATCGGCTTCGCCGGGGCTTGGCAATGGAGCGCGCGGACCATGCCGACGGCGGCGGACCAGGGGGTTCCGCAGTCGGTACCGACGGGCACGGTCTGGTGGCAACGCGCGTCCTCGAGGGGCCCGGTGTGGACACCCGACCACCCGCCGTTGACGCGGTACTGCGTCCCTTCGAGCCCCGTCCCGGGCGGCGGGGGGTGGGACGTGGTGCAGCCGCCGGCGTTGCAGAACTGGGTGTCGCAGACCGTGCGGGACCACTGGCAGCCCTCGTTCCAGGACATGCACTCTTCCCGGCAGTTCACCTCGGAAGTGGCGTAGTCCATCGACGGCGACCACGCGGTGCTGCCGCCGTCGCCATCGGTGCGATAGGTCTGAGCGTAGTCGTAGCACGAGCAGTGCTGGCCTCCGCTCTCGCCGCCGGTGTCGTAGCAGGACTGGCCGGTCGTTCGGCCGACGACATGACCCGCCCGGTGACCGCACTCGTAGCCGGCGTTCGCCGGCGCATAGCCGAGGTCCTGGCAGGCGGTCGCTTCCCAGTGGAGGTCACCGCCCCCGGTGAGCCACGCGCCCGTCGGCGTCAGCCAGCGCGTGTCGAGGCGGAAGCCCTTCGTCGGGCCCTCGTGCGCGCCGAACACCTGGTCGAGCGCGGGGACGTGGTCGAACCCGGTGCTGTGAGTCCGCGCGAGGCCGACGCGGATCGAGCCCTCGGCGAACCCGAGGAGGTCGGCCTTGCCGTCACCGTTCAGGTCGACGAACACGTCCTTCTCGGCCGTGCCGGCGTAGGGCTGCGTGTAGACGAGCTTGTCGCCAGCCGACCAGTACACGTGCGAGACGCCGCTCGCGTCGCGCACGACGAGGTCGGTCGTACCGTCGCCGTTCACGTCCGTGAACTGCCGCGTCCCGGCGAGGAGCGTGCCCCACCACACCTCCGGCCGGAAGCCGCTGCTCGCCGAGAGCCTGACGAAGGCCTGGTGGTCGCGCACCTCGAACAGGTCCGTGCGCCCGTCGGCATCGAAGTCGCCGAACGCGAGCTCGCCCGACGTGCTCGCCCACGTCGTAGGGCCGACGAAGCTCGCGCCGGTCGAGCGCCAGACGTTGACCGCGCCGCGCTGCACGTCGGCGAGATCCGCGCGGCCATCGCCGTCGAAGTCGCCGACCTGGAAGGCACCGAAGATGTCACCCCGCCGGCTCCACTCCTGTCTCGGAGCGAAGCCCGAACCCGTGGAGAGCCAGACGAAGATGCGGCCGTCGGTGTACGCCGTGAGCAGATCGCTCTTGCCGTCCCCGTTCAGGTCCGCGACGACGGGCGTTCGCTGCGGAGGCATGTCGGAGACGACCGACTGCCACGGGCCGAAGCTCGTCCCGTTCGAGAGTCGCCACCATCCGCGCCAGTCCCCGTTCCACCACGTGAAGAGATCCGCCCGTCCGTCTCCGTCGAAGTCCCCCGTCAGGAGCCCTCCCTGCCCGTCGCCGCCGAACCAGCGTCGGTCGTAGCCGAACGAAGGGGCCGACCACGCGAAGCGCGTCGGCGCGAAGCAGACGTTGCCCGTCCCGCACTCGGTCACGGAGAGGAGCCGCGACCGGCCGCCCGCGGCCCCGGCGTCGTACGCGAGGTCGTAGGTGCGCGCGATCGCCGCCCCGTCCTTGACGACGACACGCTTCACGCGCTGGTAGGGCCGGAAGAAGTTGCCCGCTTGGAACACGGTCCGCACGTCCGGACGCACCTCGTACACGAGCTGGACGGTCTGCCCGGTCGGCGTGCCATTGGCCCCGAACGACGTGAGCAGGGTCGGGTTGGCCGTACTCGTCCCGTTGTTCTCGAAGTAGGCGACGTCGAAGCCGTTCCCGACACGGTCCGTCACCCGGTTCAGGAGCCAGCGGTGGACGGCGCTGCTCTTCCAACGCTCGACGCGAGAGGTCTCGGTGCCGCCGAGCTGCATGACGCGGCCGTCGCGCGTCCAGACGTCGAACGAGACCGGACCCCCGTTCGCCGAGCCGCGCGAGACGACCTTCGTGAACGACTCGACCTCCGTGCGGTACTCCGTCCCGTCGGCTCCGTACGCCCCGCTCACGGCGACGAGCCGTTGCCCGTCGAGGCAGAAGCGGTCCTCGTGATTCCACGAGAGCGAGCCGGGGTCGCCGTCCTGGGCGCGGGTGCGGTTGCACCGCGTGATGCCCGAGAGGCCCGAGAGCGCGAACCCGACACCGAAGATCCCGTCCGGACCGTCGCTCTTGTACTCGAGCGCAAGCGAAGGCTGCATCCCGCCCGGTCCCGGCGCGACGGCGAGCGGAACGGCGTAGCTCGCCTCGCCGAGGCGCGTGACGGTGAGCGAGCCTGTGCTCGTGCCCACGACCGTGGCGCCCGCCGCGGGCATCGCGTCGTTCGCGCCGAGCCCCTGCGACGTCGCCCCGAACGACTCGGCATCCCCCTCCCCGACGTCGCCGTCGTCCGAGGCGCCGCCGCACGCGACGCCCGACGCGGCGAGGGCGAGGACGGCGAGCGACGACCGAACGGCGGCGCGAAGCCCGCCCGAGCAGAGCCCCACGAGCAACCCGGGTTTGTCGAAGCGGTGCGACATCGTCTCCTCGCTTCAGCACGGCGCGTGCCGGGCTCGGCTCCGCAGCGACGCACCGATCGGCTTCACGCGGCGTGCACCGGAGCTCGCGAACGTGCACGCGACGTGAAGGCCCGGGTGTCGGCGAGGGGCGCCGTCGCGCCGCCGTGGCCGGACGGAAGGCCCGCGGGACGGACTCTGCAAGCGGGCCCGAGCCCGAAGCGCGGCGGCGCGAGCAACGTGACAAGCGGCGCCACCAGGGGTTAGGGTCTCCGCGATGGGCGGACCCGAACGCGAAAGCACGCGCAACCTCCTCGCTGCCGTGGACGGCTCGTGGGAGGAGGGGGACGGCGACGCGCCGGAGCCGACCGCGCGCGTGTCGACGCCCGACCTCGCGGAGGTCGACTCCGCCTGGGAGGACGACGACGAGGCCGACGACCCGGAGGAGCCCGAGGAGCCCCTCCCCGACGAGCGCCTCGACCCCGTCGCGTACGCCGCGGCCAAGAAGGCCCGGGCCGAGCGCGAGGACGCGCGCCGCGAACGCCGCAAGGCGCGCGCCGACGCGAAGCGTCAGAAGCAGCGGAGCCGCGCCGATCTGGCCCGCCAGAAGCAGAAGGGCAAGCAGAAGAAGCGGCCTGGTGCGCGGCCCACGCCCGCCGAGCTCGCGGCGGAGAGCGAGCGCGAGGCGAAGAGGAAGCGAAAGGACGAGGCGCGCCGCGCACGCGAGGAGGCGGTTCGTGCGGCCCGCGCGCGCGGCGAGGCCGACGC